>JAHDHM010000029.1:0-8311 GCA_020631315.1 Acidimicrobiales bacterium | reverse complement strand
CGAGGTCCAGCCACCACCGAAGTCGTCCAGTGCCACACGCACACCGAACGACCTCAAGGCCGTCACGACCTCGCGGTAACTCAGCTCGTCCTCGATCGCTGCCGCCTCGGTGATCTCGATCACGAGCCGCTCGGGCTCCACCCCGTGTCGATCGACGGCGTTGCACACCATCGACACCAGATCGCCCGCGACGACGGTGCGAGGGTGCACGTTGACGGCGACCGGCGGCGAAGCTGGATGCGCGCTCAACCAGTCCGTCACCTGCTCGACCACCCAACCGTCGATCTGCCCGATCATCCCGTACTGGTCGGCAGCGCGCAGGAACGCACCCGGCGCCATGATCGATCCCGACCCGGCGTAGTGACGCAGCAGCGCCTCCACCATCACCGGCTCGTTCGACGGGTCGTCGGTCGCGACGATCGGCTGGCCATAGAGCACGAACCGGTCGTTCAACAGGCTGTCCCGGGCCGTCATCGCGAGGCGATGCGCCTCGTCGCGGGCGACCAGCCGTGGATCGGCCGGATCGTGCACGACGACACGACTCTTGCCCTGTTCCTTGGCCAGGTAGAGCGCCGCATCGGCGTCCGCCCACGTGGTGCCGCCGGAACTCCGGGCGATGCCGGCCGACGCGGTGACCCCATGTCGCGCGCCGTCCCATGACCAGTCGAGTTCGGCGATCCGGTCCAGCAGACGGCTCACCACGAGTCGCAACGTCTCGACATCGCCGTTGTCGAGCACCACGGCGAACTCGTCGCCACCGAGTCGTGCCACCTGGTCCGTCGCACGAGTCGCGTCGACGAACGTCGCCGCGATGTGACGCAGGAGATCGTCGCCTGCCGCGTGACCGTGTTCGTCGTTGATGCGTTTGAAGCCGTCGAGATCGATCAACGCCACGGCCGGATGCAGCGACGAGTCGACCACATCGAGATGTGCCTCGTAGGCACGGCGGTTCGGCAGACCGGTCAGCTCGTCGGTGGCCGCCAAGCCCGCCAGATCGGCACGCGCCTGTTCCAACTGTTCGATCGTGATCGCCGTCCGCACGCGCGACGCGACGAGCGCAGCGAGATCGGTCAACGCGCCTTCGTCGGCGGCGGTGTAGAAGCCGACCTCGGAGTGCTCGGAGTCGATGACCCCGATCACCTCACCCTGGTCGACGATCGGTACCGCCAGCTCAGAGCGTCGGTGAGCGTCATCGACGATGTACCTGGGATCCAGTTCGGTGTCGTCGACACGGATCAGACGACCCGTCGCCGCGACACTGCCGACGATGCCGGCACCAATCGCGATCTCGATCGGATCCGCGACCTCGAACCCTGCGTTCTTCGGGCCGAACGCTGCACGCTGCACCAGCACACCGCGTGCCTGGTCGACGAGATAGATGACGCAGTCCTCGTAACCCAGGATCGCCATCGACGTCTCGGCGATCGTCCACAGGACCGAGATGGTGTCGCGCGCCTGGGCGAGCTCGGCCGACGTCGAACGCAGCAGAGCCAGGAAGGTCTCCGGATCCAACGGCTGTCGCCGCACGCCGTCAGTCTTCACCACCCGATCGCTCACCTCACAAGGATCGGTACGAGACGGATCGAACTGGACCGACGGTTGACATCAGTCCTCGAACAGCTCCGGCGGGAAGCCGCCCTTGCTCAACGGACTCCACCTCGTCGGCGTGATCACGATGGCCGACTTGCCCTGATCGGCCATCGCTTGGCGATACTCGTCCCAATCGTCGTGGTGGCCACGAATGCAGCGGAAGTACTCGACGAGCGCATCGCCCGCAGCCTCGTCGGGCATGTCGAGCACCTCGGCGGTGCCGTCGATCTGCACCCACGCCGAGTTGAACTCGGCGCCCATCACCAGGACCGACACCCGCTCGTCACGACGCGCGTTCATCGTCTTCACCCGCGACGGATAGGTCGCGATGGCCAGCCGACCGTCGGCCATCATCCCGCCGGTCACGAGACTCATCTGGGGGCGGCCGTCTCGACGGGTCGTCGACAACACCCACTGATGCTGCCCGGCCATGTGCTCCCGCAGCTCCTCCACGTCGAGTGGCACGTCACTCGACATGTAGCTCGCACGACGGTCGGTCTTCGGGATCTTCTTCACCACGACTCCGATTGTGCTCGATTCACCGCATGTGTGACGATCGAACCCTCGCTTGGTCCGTCCGGGCGGGAACAGGGGGAATCAGATGGTCGGGGCACCGGCACCGCACGACATCTTCTCGGACAACCACCGTTGGGGAGACCTCGACGAGTGGAACCGCGCCGCACTCGACCTCCACGAACAGGGCGGCATCCATCGCTTCGAACGCGACGGCATGCAGCCGTTCTGGGCGGTGATCGACCACGCTGCCGTGCTCGAGATCGAGCGGCGCAGCGAGGACTTCACCAACGGCCCCTACCCCGTGCTCGACACGCTCGCCGACCGCGAACGGCGCGGCGTCGACATCAAGACGCTCATCCACATGGACGCGCCGCAACACGGCAAGTACCGCAAGCTCACCAACGACTGGTTCAAGCCGGCATCGATCCGTCGCCTCGACGACCGCCTGCAGGAACTCAGCGACGAAGCGCTCCAGAAGCTGCGTGACCTCGGCGGTGCATGCGACTTCGCCGTCGACATCGCACTCCCCTTCCCGCTCCAGGTGATCCTCAAGATCCTCGGGCTCCCCGAAGACGACTACCCACGCATGATGAAGCTCACCCAGGAGCTGTTCGGAGGCCAGGACCCCGACCTGCAGCGCGAGGAGCCGAGCCCCGAGGTCGTCTCGCAGATCCTGATGGACTTCTACACCTACTTCGCCGGCATCACCGAGGACCGCAGAGCAAACCCATCCGACGACCTCGCGACACTGATCGCCAACGGTCAGATCGACGACGCGCCGATGCCCGACCTGGAGACGATGGGC
Source organism: Acidimicrobiales bacterium (assembly GCA_020631315.1). The sequence continues at coordinate 5,400 of JAHDHM010000029.1, read as the reverse complement.
TACTACGTGATCGTCGCCACGGCCGGCCACGACACGACCTCGTCGGCGATGTCAGGTGGCATGCACGCCCTCATCGAGGACCAGGACCAACTCCGGCTCCTGCAGCAGCAGCCCGAACTGCTGAACAACGCGGTCGAGGAGATGATCCGATGGACCGCGTCGGTCCGCCACTTCATGCGGACCGCCCAGGTCGACACCGAGATCCTCGGCCAAGAGATCAAGAAGGGCGACTGGCTGTACCTGTCCTACAAGGCCGCCAACCTCGACCCGAAGGTCTTCGACGATCCCCTGCGCTTCGACATCACCCGGCCGAACGCCGACCGCAACGTCAGCTTCGGCTACGGCGTCCACTTCTGTCTGGGTGCCCAGTTGGCACGCAACGAGCTGCGGCGCCTGTTCGGACGGATCGTCCCGGAGATCGACACCATCGAGCTCGCCGGCGACGCCACGTCGATGAAGACCACCTTCGTCGGTGGCCACAAGAGCGTGCCGATTCGCTATTCGCTCAAGGGCTGACCGTTCGCCGCCCCAAGGCGAAGGTGCTCGAGTGCCGAGAAGGCGTCGTCCACAAGATCCACGGGCACGAGCAGATGGTCGTGGAACGTCCCGGCGAGCACGTTGCACGGGATGCCCCTCTCGCCGAGTGCTGCGGAGAAGGCCGCTGTCAGGCCGACGGCGTCGAGGGCGCTGTGGACGCGCAACGTCAACCACGCCGCCTCGAAGTCCACGTCGAACCCTGCCGCACGTGCGTCGTCGACACTCACGACCGAGGTGACGCCCTCGTCCTCCAGGACGGTCGCGTGCACGTCGACACCGTGCAGCACGGTGGGCGCCGACACGAACGCGTAGACCCCTGGCCGCCGTTCCACGGCGAGCGTCGCCAGCATCTGATCCAGATCGGTCTCTCCTCCGGGCATGTGCTCAGCCTCTCACCTCGTGGCGCCCGACCACTCCACGGTCGGGCAACATGGAGCCCCCGTCCCTGCGGAGAGGTCATCGCCGATGTCGACCGGCACCAACACCACGGCTCGCGAACGTGCGATCGTCGCCTACCGAGAGCGCTACGGCCGCGACCCCGAGTTCATCGCCTCGGCACCGGGCCGCGTCAACCTCATCGGCGAGCACACCGACTACAACGACGGCTTCGTCCTGCCCATGGGCCTCCCGTTCGCGACCGCCATCGCCGCAGGTGCCCGGGACGACCGGCACGTCGAGGTCGCCAGCGAGGGCTACGGGGTCTCGCAGTTCGATCTCGACGCATCGCCGCTCGACACGATGGGCTGGGGTCGCTACCTGCACGGCATCGCCCACTTCCTCGACGCAACACAGGGGCTGCGAACCGCGGGATTCAACGGCACCCTCGCGACCGACATCCCCACGGGAGCCAGCCTCTCGACCTCCGCTGCACTGGAGATGGCCACCGGTCTGCTCCTGGGTGCCATGGCCGACACCGAGATCGACCGCACGCAGCTGGCCCTGCTCGGTCAGCGCGTCGAGAACGAACTCTTCGACCTTCCCACCGGGATCATGGATCAGCTGGCGTCAGCGGCTGCGATCGACGGTCACGCGTCACTGATCGACTGCCGCGACCTGTCCATCACGCCGGTCCCGTTGCCGCCCGACACGGCCATCGTCGTCATGGACACGGGCACACGGCGCGAACTCGTCGAATCGGAGTACGCAGATCGCCAGGCGACCTGTCGCGCCGTCACCGCACGCCTCGGCATCGATGCGCTGCGAGACGCCGACATGGACATGGTCGCCACGCTCGCCGACGACGACATCGCCCACCGACGGGCACGACACGTAGTCGGTGAGAACCAACGCACCCTCGACGCGGCCGAAGCGATGCGCGCCGGCGATAGCGAGTGGCTCGGGCAACTCATGTCCGCGAGCCACGTGAGCCTCAGCCGCGACTACGAGGTCTCGGGCCCCGCACTCGATCGCATCGTCGAGGTCGCGCAGTCGACCGACGGGTGCCTGGGGGCACGCATGACCGGTGGCGGTTTCGCCGGCTGCGCCGTCGCCCTCGTGACCGAATCGGCCGCCGCGTCCTTCGTCGACGCGGTCACCGCGGCGTTCATCGCCCCGACCGTGCAGCCGGCGACCCACCCGACACGGCTGTACGTCGTGCAGCCCTCCGCCGGTGCGGCAGGCGAACGACTCGCTTGACCCATCGCTGCTCAGAACTGCGGTTCCGGGCCCGAAAACGAAGAAACGCTCGGCTCCGGAACACTTCCGGCGACCAAGCGACCCCTCCAACATCTCACAGATGCAGCTTCGTTTCCCGCGTTTTCTGTAAGACAAAAGACAGAAACAGAGAATTCTCAGGCCAGCAGGCTGCCGATGGCCCACAGAGCAGCCACCAACCCCACCAGACCCATCACGATGCTGCGCGCCACCGGCGCTCGCTCGAGATCACCCTCGTTGCGCGGCGCATCAGGTGGGCGGACGATCGCGACGATGTTGCCGACGAACATCGCCCCTCCCAACGCCAACACGAGCAGCGGCAACAGGTCCTCTCCGAGAAACATCGCATCCTCCTCCCGGCGAGCCGTGAGGCTATCGACGTGACAGGCTGTCGCCTGTGAATCGAGTCGTCGCCCTCGCCTGTGCCGCCTCCGTCGGCCTCGTGCTCGGACGCTTCTCGGGCGTCTTGTTCGTGGCCTTCCTCGCGACCGCGGCCTTTCTGATCGCCGTCGGCACGCGAGTCGTCAGCCAGGAACGAACCCAACAACGAAGCCGCATCACCGGCCTCGCGTTCGTGTTCGGGGTCGCCGTCGTCGCGGGGAAGCTCATGGCCTGGTTCGGCCTCTTCGGCGGCATCATCGTGCTGCTGCTGTTGTTCGTCGCGCTGTTCGCCGCCGGCGGCGACCTGATGTGATCTGATCAGTTCTTCGCTGTACCCACAAGCTCAGTTCTTCGCAGCACCCATGAGCTCAGATCAGTTCTTCGCGGTACCCACAGGCTCAGTTCTTCGCCATGTTCGCGAAGCGGGTGAAGTGGCCCAGGAAGGCCAGACGCACCGTCGCCGTCGGACCAGCACGATGCTTCGCCACGATGACCTCCGCCGTGCCGATGTCCGGGGACTCCGGGTTGTACATCTCGTCGCGGTACAAGAACATGACGACGTCGGCGTCCTGCTCGATGGCGCCCGACTCACGCAGGTCCGACAACATCGGCCGCTTGTCCGCACGTGACTCGAGCGTTCGGCTCAGCTGCGAGAACGCCACCACCGGGCACTCGAGCTCACGGGCCAAGATCTTCAGTCCACGCGAGATCTCGGAGATCTCGACCTGACGGCTCTCCGCCCGACTCGACCCCTGCATCAGCTGCAGGTAGTCGATGACGATCAAGCCGAGATCACCCAACCGGCTCTTCAGCCGGCGGGCCTTCGCCCGGATGTCCATGACGGTGACGTTGGGGTTGTCGTCGATCCAGATCGGCGCCTCCGCCAACTGACCGACCGCCCGACTGATCTTCGGCCAGTCGTCATCACTGAGACTGCCGTTGCGCATCCGGCTCGCATCGACCTTCGCCGTCGAGCACAGGATTCGCTGCGTCAGTTCGAGATGCCCCATCTCCAACGAGAAGAACAGCACCGGGCGCTGCGCCACCATGCCCGCATGCGCCGTCATGCCCAGACCGAACGCGGTCTTGCCCATGGCCGGACGAGCACCGACGACGAGCAGCGCGCTCGGCTGAAGACCCGCCAGCACCTCGTCCAGATCGTGGTAGCCGCTCGGGATACCCGTGATCGCCTCGCCGCGCTCGTACAGCTCCTCGAGACGGTCCAGGTTGTCCGACAGCAACTCGCGCAACGGCTTCGTGGTGTCGGTGACACGCCGCTGCGCGATCTGGAAGATCTTCGCCTCCGCCTCGTCGACGGCCTTCGCGGCGTCGTCGGGCAACGAGTACCCGAGCTCGACGATCTCACCCGCCGCCCCGATGAGGCGTCGCAGCAACGCACGCTCTTCGATGATCGAGGCATAGCGTGCGGCATTCGACGTGGCCGGGGTCGAGTTCTGGAGGTCGACCAGCGTCTGCAGGCCACCGACCATCTCCAACAGCTGCGCGCGCTCGAGCGACTCGGCGACCGTCACCGGATCGACCGGCTGGCCCTGCGAGTACAGCGCGCTGATCGCATCGAAGATGTTCTGATGCGACGGCAGGTAGAAGTCGGCCGCATCGACGGCTTCGACCGCCGGCCCGATCGCGTCGCGACTGAGCAACATCGCGCCCAACAACGACGCCTCGGCCTCCAAGTTGTGTGGCGCCTTGCGCATCACCGGCCCGGCCGGGCTCATCGGTGCGTCGTCGTCGAACATCACGAGCATCCTTCCATCGGGATCCTGTGCACAACCAGAGGGTCAACTTGGGGATCACCCCCGTAGAACATGGGGATTCGCCGCCCTGCGCCTGTGGACAAACTGTGCACGAGGGGTGTGACCTTCGCCTGGATGTGACCAAAAGTCACAGCGCCGGTGCCCGACGAACGGGCACCGGCGCTGAGCGACCACACAGTGTGAATTCAGATGCAGATCAGCTCAGACCTCTCGACCTGAGCTGCACCGTCTGGGCTCAGGCCGCCTCGACCTGAACCGTGCTGGTCTGGGCTCAGGCCGCCTCGACCTGAACCGTGATCACGAACTGCACGTCGGGGTGCGGCTTGGCCTGCACCTCGTGCTCGCCGACACTGCGGATCGACTCCTCGATCGACAGGGTGCGACGATCCAGATCGAGACCGAGCTGGTCCTTCACGGCCTGGGCGACGTCGGCGGTGGTGATCGAGCCGTAGAGCTGACCACCGCCACCGGCCTTGGCGACGACGGTGATCGGCGTGCCGACGAGCTGGCGGGCCAGCTCCTCGGATGCGGCACGATCGCGTCCGTCACGCAGGTCGCGGGCCTTGCGCATCGCTGCGGCCTGGCCGACGGCACCATCGGACGCCATCATCGCCTTGCCCTGCGGCACGAGGAAGTTGCGGCCGAAACCATCCGACACCTCGACGATGTCGCCGGTCTTGCCCACACCACTCACATCGGTACGAAGAACGACCTTCACTCCTCGCCTCCTTCAGCTCCGGCGTTGGCCTCGACTGCCTCGGACTCGGTGTCCTCAGCCGGTGCCTCGTCGCCCTCGTTGCGATCACCACGATCGTCACGGTCGTCACGGTCACGACCGCCACGACGCTTGTCGCCCTTGCGCTGGGTCACGATGCGGCTCGCGTACGGCAGCAACGCCATCTCACGAGCGTTCTTGATGGCAGTGGTGATCTCGCGCTGCTGCTGCACGTCGTTGCCCGACACGCGACGAGCGCGGATCTTGGCACGGTCCGACATGAACGCACGCAGCAGCGTGACGTCCTTGTAGTCGACGTACTCGATCTTCTCCTTGACG
>JAHDHM010000028.1 GCA_020631315.1 Acidimicrobiales bacterium | reverse complement strand
CGCCGACGTTCACGAAGTACTCGAGCCCGAGGCAGGTGGTCCCCGGCTTCACCATCTCGGGCGACCATGCGCCGTAGTTCTGGACTCGGCCGACGCGCACGCCGGGTTCGTGGATGTAGATCCAGTTGTCGGGGAAGCCGGCGTCCTCGGGAACGACGAGGGCGATCGTGAGGAAGTCCCGATGGCGCAGGTCGTGTGCTGCAGCGAGCACCTCGTCCGGCGGCGCAGGACGCATGGCGGCCACCAGCTCACCGATCGGCATCGACGACACGACACCCGATGCGGGCACCGCGGTGGCAGCCCCGGCGCTGTCACCACCGTGCACGACCGTGTGCACCCGACCCTCGGCGTGGTGGAGCTCGGTGGCCGGCGCCTCGAACACGATGCGTCCGCCGAGGTGTTCGACCCGCGCCGAGGCCCGCTCCCACATCATCCCGGGACCGAGGCGCGGGTAGTGGAACTCCTCGATGAGGCTCGCGACGTCGCGGCGGCCCTTCGTGGGGCGCAGGGTGTCGATGATCGCTCGCCCGAGCGACAGGTTCTTGATGCGCTGCGCCGCCCAGTCGGCAGCCAGCTGATCGCCGGGAACTCCCCAGACCTTCTCCGTGTAGGTCTTGAAGAAGATGCCGTAGAGCCGGCGCCCGAAACGGGCGCTGACCCAGCCTTCGAAGTGTGACTGGTCCGCCGGCGGGCGCACGCGAGCCCATGCGTAGGAGGTGACGCAGCGGACCGCCTCGAACACGCCGAGACCACGGAGCGCGTTGCCCGCCTTGAGCGGGTAGTCGAAGAAGCGGCCCCGGTACCGGATGCGGCTCATACGCGGTCGGACGAGGAAATCGTCGGCGCCGAGGATGTTCCACCAACGCTTCTCGACCTCGCTCACCTTGGTGAAGAAGCGGTGCCCACCGATGTCGAAGTGCCAGTCGTCGCGATGCACCGTGCGCGAGATGCCGCCGACGACGTCATCGGCTTCGAGCACCGTCGTGGCGACGCCGCGTTCGGTCAGTTCCAACGCTGCGGTGAGGCCTGCCGGCCCCGCGCCGATCACGACGACGTGTTCGTCCGTCTGCTTCATGTCACCCGGTTCTCGCCCTCGATCGAGCGCAGGGGCTCGATCGCCTGCTCACCGGACGGTCCGCACCTCCGCCGACGTGAGCGGCGACACACTACTGTCAGCCCGATGTCTGGGCCAGCGGCGCACGAGGACACGTCGCTGTCCGGGAACGACGCGGACGGACCGCCCGCGACGGTGACGCCTGACGCCGGCGACGAACCGACACCGCCACGCTCGGTGGCTGCGGTTGCCGTCGTGCTCGTCGGGGTCGGCCTCGCGCTGCGTTTCGTGGCGAACGGGCCCCTCTGGTTGGACGAGGCGCAGACCGTCGCCCTCGTCGAGCAGGGTGTGGCCGACCTGCCCGAGAGCCTGCGCAGCGATGGTCACCCGCCACTGTTCTACGCGTTGCTCGCCGGCTGGAAGGCGGTGCTCGGCGACGGCGACCTCGCGCTGCGGGCTCTGTCCGGGCTGATCTCCGTCGCCACGGCCGTCGCCGTGACCGGCTTCGTCGGACGGCGGTACGGACGGCACGCAGCGCTCGCCACCGCCGTGGTGGTGGCCACCAACCCGTTCCTGATCCGGTACGGCTCCGAGGTCCGCATGTACGCGCTGTTCACGGCGCTCGTGGCAGCGGCCTGGTGGAGCGCCGACCGCCTCCGACGGGACGGTGGCCGGGCACCGTTCGTCGCGACCGCGCTCCTCGGCGCTGCCTGTCTCTACACCCACTACTGGGCGCTGATGGTCGCCGCAGCGGCCGGCATCGCTGCACTCGTCACGTGGCGGCGCGGCGATGCCGGAAGCCGTCGTGTGGTCGGGGCGCTCGTCGTGTCGGGCCTCTTGTTCGTGCCGTGGCTTCCGGTCCTGCTCGAGCAGCTCGAGCGGACGGGTACGCCGTGGGCGACCACGCCGTCGCCCGCGTCGATCGCCCTCTCGGTGATCGCCGATCTGGGCGGTGGACGTGAACACAATCTCGCAGCGCTGCTGGCAGCGCTGCTCGTCGCGCTGTTCCTCATCGGTGCGATGGCGACCGTCGAACGCGACTGGATCGTCCAGCTCGACCTCCGGACCCGACCCGATCGCCGGGAGTGGGTCTGGGTCGCCGTCGGCACCCTCACGATCGGCGCGGCAGCCGTCGTCGTGACCCGGGGCGGTTTCGCCTCCCGGTACGCATCCGGCGTCGCCCTCTTCCTTCTGCTGGTCGTGGCGCTCGGTGCCGCATCGCTGCGCCCGCGATGGCTCTCCTACGGCGTCGTGGCGGTCGTGGGCACCATGGGGCTCGCCGTCGCCGCTGTCGAGGCCACCACCGCCAGGACCCAGGCCGGCGACATCGCCGCCGCGATCGAACTGGGACCCGGCGACGTCGTCGTCGCGTGTCCGGACCAGCTGGGCCCGGCGCTGCAACGCGAACTCGGTGACCGGGCAGCGATCGTCTACCCGACACTCGAGTCCGCCAACCGTGTCGTGTGGACCGACTACGAGGAGCGAAACCTGGCCGCTGACCCCGCCGTGGTCGCTGCCCAGATCGCTGAGCGGGTCGGGCCCGACGGTCGGGTCTGGTTGGTGCTCCGAGGCGGCTACCGAACCTTCGGAGACGACTGCGATGTCCTCGAACGCGAGATCGCCGCACGACTCGGGGCCGGTGCGACGGTGATCGCCGAGAACGGCGACGTCTTCGAACCCGCACGCCTCGTCGTCCTCCCCGCGACTCGACCGTGACGGCCGTGGTGCGCCGCGTCACCGCGGGACCGCTCGCCGGACCGCTCACGGCCCTCGCGCTCACCTACCTCGCCGGGCTCGCCCTGGCAGGCTCCACGTCGTGGCCCGACGCGTTCGGCATCGGCGACCGCCTCCTCGCCTGGGACGCCAGTTGGTACCGAGAGCTGGCCGACCGCGGTTACGGCGGCGCTCCTGACGAGGCCATCCGGTTCTTCCCGCTGCTCCCGGTGTTCGGATGGCTCCTCGCATCGGCACCCGGTGTCGACGCCGGAGCCGCCGTCGCCGTTGCGGCCCTCGTCGGCACACTGGCAGCACTCGCCGCCGTCCGTCAGGTGGTCACCGACCGCTTCGGCGCTGGCGTCGGTGACACCGCCGCGTGGATGCTCGTCGCCTGGCCGGCGAACATCGCCCTCGCGCTCGCCTACCCGACCGGGTGGACGGTCGCCGCGACCATCCTCACGCTCGAGCGGCTCGAACGTGGACGCTTCGGCCACGCGGCCGCATGGGCCGCCGTCGCCGCGCTCGCGCGACCGACCGGCCTCCTGCTGATCGTGCCGATCGTCGTGGTCGCGATCCGTGACCGGCGAACCCTTCGCCCTCTGATGCTGCCGGCTCTCGCCACGACGGCTGGCGTCGTGACGATGGGCGCCGTCTCCCTCCGCCACCACGACGCGGTCGACGCGTTCCGCTCTGCACAGACCCCGCTCCGAGGCGACATCGTCGACCCGCTCAGCCGGATCGCCACCGGAGTCGCCGACCTCGCCGGGCGCGACATTCTCGACGGGCTCCATCTCGGATTCGTGATCCTGGTCCTCGGCCTCGTGGTCCTCGCGTTCCGGCTGCTGCCGCGCTCGTGGGCCGTCCACGCCACGGCCGTCGTCCTCGTCACGGTCAGTGTGGAGAACTGGAACTCGTTCGAGCGCTACGTCTACGACGCACCACAGCTCCTCGTCGCTGCAGCAGTCGCGACCAGCCGGGCCTCTTCGCGCACACGGATCGCAGCGGTGGCCGTGGGTCTCGTCACCGCCACCGTCGTGACCGCGCTCGCGCTCAGCGGCGAGTACGTGCCCTGACGCGGCGGCGCAGCGCGAAGAGGTGTCGGCCGTAGCGCACGCCTTCGGCGAACGTGCCCTTGCTCTCCCCGGCGACACGTCCGGCGAAGTGGAACGGCACCTCGGCGGTGCGCAGCTCCGGATGGGTGCCGAGGATCTCGAGGAGGATCTTGAAGCCCTCCGGCTCGAGGCGGTCGAGGTCCAGGGCGTCGCTGCGCACCAGGAAGTAGCCGGACAGCGGATCCGACACGGTGCGCAGCTCGGACGGGAACAGGCGGAACGCCGCGCGACCGGCGACCCAGCTCAATGCCGTGCGAACGGGTCCGAGTCCGTCGTTGATCGAGTCCCAGTTGTGGCGTGTTGCGACGACCAGATCCGCGCCGGTGCGCAGCGCGGTCGCCGCGAGTTGTCCGAGGAGCTCGGGCGGATGTTGGAGGTCGGCGTCCATGACCGCGACCCACGCGGTGCCGGCACGCTCGAACCCTGCGACCACTGCACCGCCGAGGCCGCCGACGCGGTCGTCACCGAGTCGCCGATGCACGTCGAGCTTCACGTCGCTGCGCTCGGCCATCGCCTCGACCACTGCCGCGGTGTCGTCGTCGGAGTCGTCGACGAACATGACGCGCTCGGCGCCGGCGACCCCGAGGCGTGTCACGAGCGGCTCGACGTTGTCGCGCTCATCGCGCGTCGGCACCACGACGGTCACGTCGAGATGACGAAGCAGATGTGCATGTTCGGAGAAGTGCTCGCCCATGTCGCCCTCGGCTCGGCGTGCCCTCCACGTCCGAACCGGCGGCGCACCCTAGTGCACGCTGTGTCGTCGGTCACCCACGATGGCGACGGTCGGCGACGCGGGCGCCCATCGCCGTGCTGGGACGTCGAGCAGCCGCACCAGCGCGTTCTTGTGCTGATCGGCGAAGCCGAGCGGCAGGAGCCGGTAGTCGAACGTGCCGCGCTCGTTCAACCGACGGGCGAGCGTCGTCACCCGGTACTCGAGCACGTGCGTCGGGTCCTGACGGAAGTGCGGCGAGCGCGGGTTCGGCACCGTGATGACGAGGCGACGAGACACCACGTGTTCGATGGCGTCCACCACCGCGTCGAGTTCCTCGGAGCGGACGTGTTCCAGGAACTCGCTGCAGAAACCGACGTCGTAGGCCCCGGCGTCGAATGACGACAGCTCGTCGACGGGACCCGTGAACACGGCGCGGTAGCACGCTCGGTCGCCGGCGACCCGGGTGAGTTCGGGGTCGAGATCGATGGCGTCGACCGCGTCGGCACGTGCCGCCAGCGCAGCGCCGTAGATGCCGGAACCGCATGCGACGTCGATCACCGAGCTCGTGCCCTCGTCGATCCAGCGATCGATGAGGCGGACCATACGGCCGTCGACCTCGCGGGCCAGATAGCGCTCTGTCTCGCCGGTCGGCTCAGACGACACAGCACTCAAAAGACACAGCGGGATCAGAACACATAGCGGACGAGACCGATGAAGTGGATCAGGGAGCCGAGGATCACGAGGACGTGCCAGAGCTCGTGGTAGCCGAACGTCTCGGGCCACAGGACGGGCCGACGCAGAGCCAGCAGGACCGCACCCACGCTGAAGAAGAGGCCACCGGCGATGATGTAGCCGACGAACCCGGGTCCGTACTGGTCGGCCATCGCCGGAGTGGCAAGGAGACCGAGCCAACCCACGGCCATCATCGTCGTCGTGATCGTGCCGTACGGCGGCGTCCACGGCACCCAGAGTCCGGCGATCAAGATGGCCGTCAGCACCCACACCACGGCGAGCAGCACGTCGTAGCGCTGGCCGTCGAGATTGATCGCGATCGGGGTGAAGCTGCCGGCGATCATCAGGTAGATCCCGGTCTTGTCGAGCTGCAGCATGTGCGGGCGCCAGCGGTCCGACCAGTCGACCCGGTGGTACAACGCGCTCAGCCCGAACATCGACAGGACGCACAGCACGTACACGAGCGCAGCGATCCACTCACCGGACAGCTGCGTCGCGACGACGGCGACACCGATCGGGATGCAGGCGAAGAACGACCACTGATGGCTGACGCCACGCCAACGTGGTTTCGGAGCTGCGACCGCGGTCATCGGGCCCGGGGAGGACGAGGCACGGGGCCGCAAGTTATCGGACGTGCGACGGGGGCACACGACCACCCCTGCAACAGATCGGTCAGGTTCCCTCTCGTTCGGTCCCCAAGGTGCCGATCGTGCAGGTAGACGTCCACTCCCCCCTGGCCCGAACCTCATGTACGAACACCACGACGACCACGAGCGGCGTACCGGATCCGCGCCGGCCAACGGCCGACTGTTGGTGCTTCCCCCTGCCCAGCCACTGATGGGCGAGCCCGGCTCGCGCGTGGTGATGGCGCCCCCGATCGGATCGGTCGTCGCGCCGCCTCCGGTCGCTACTCCTTCCCCGGTGATCGCACCGCCGGCCGCAGCCGCGGCTCCGTCCGCTGCTCCCGCTGCACCGTTCGCCGCTCCCCCCGCCGCCGTCACCTCACCCCCCGCCGCCGCCTACCCCACACAGGAGTGGACGGCGCCCCCGTCCATCGCCGAGGTCGAGTGGTATGACGACGACGAGGGTCGGTCGTTCTTCGCGAACCTGGCGATCGCAGGCGCCGCGCTCGCGGTGGTGTTCCTGCTCGTCGGTGGCGGTTGGTTGGCCTACAGCGCACTTGCCGGCGGCGAGGGCGCGACGACCGCCGAGGGCGAGACCACGGCGACGACCGTCGCGGACGAAGCCACACCCGACGACGGAGCCGGCGACGGTGCCGACGACGTCGCGCTGCCCGCAGGCGACGAGGCGCCCGCCGACGGCGCCGTCACCACGACCGCTGCCCCAGCCACCGCTCCGGCGACGACCGCTCCCGAGGTCCGCCCTGTCGGCGGCGCGGCAACTCCAGCCAACGGCGTGCCGACGACCACCGCGGCGCCGGCGACGACCACCACGACCGAAGCCGAAGCGCCCGTCGAGCAGCCGCCGACGGACCCCGACGCCCCGATGTTCACCCTCGCCGCAGGCGACACGACGAGCATCGCCGGGGATCTCGAGCCCGAGACTCGTCACCGTTGGACGATCGGTCTCACCGCAGGTGACGCCATCGCGATCACCCTCGACCGCGTCGGTATCAACGGTCTCGAGGACCCGAAGCTCACCGTCGAAGGTCCTGATGGCTCGATCGTGGCCGAGAACGACGATGCGACCGCCGACGACCTGAACTCGGCCGTCCGATTCGTGGCCACGTCGAGCGGCACCTACGACGTGATCGTCGACGAGGTCTTCGGCGCCGGCGGCCAGTACGTCGTCGCCGTCGAGGTCGCCTCCAGCCTGGACGAGCTGACGCTCGCCCCCGAGCAGGGACCCGCCGACGGCGCCGGTGACGGTGATGCAGACGGCGGGGGCGAGGACGCGGCGCTTCCGGAGGCCACGCCGATCGCCGTGTCGGTCTCGCCGACGTCGCAGCGAGGCGACTTGGCGGCCGGCGAGTTCGACGTCTACTCGTTCAGCGGCGGACCGGAACGTCTCATCATCGAGATGGTCCAGGACGAGGGCACGGATCTCGATCCGCTGATCGTCCTCACCGACGAGAACGGCCAGGAACTCGACATGAACGACGACGCCGAGGCCGATGCCGGGTTGCCGCTGTTCGCGAGCCGTCTCGAGCTCGACATCCCGGCCGGCTCGTACCGCATCGAAGCCCGTACGTTCGGCGACGAGGGTGGCGGCGGCTACACCATCACCATCCGCTTCGCCTGATGGACTCCACGGCTCGGCGCTCGACTCGAGCCGTCGGACCTGCGCTCCTGCTGGCCGTCGTGGCGACGGTGTCGCTGGTGTTGCCCTGGCTCGCCATCGGCTCGGGTCCGGCACGGTCGACGATCGATCTCATCGGTGCTGCCGGGGCGCTCGACGTCCTCTCCGACGGCGAACGCCTGGCCGTGCTCGCGGCGTGGATCGCCGCACCGGTCACGATCGCGGTGGCGCTGATGGCCGCATCGGTCGGACATCATCGGGCGGCCGCCGCCCTGGTGCTGGTCGTGGGAGCGACGATCGTGACCGCGGCGGCGTTCGTGTTCGCCCAGTCGGCGTTGCGGCTCGGTTGGGGCGGGGTCATGGGTGCGGCTGCTGCCACCGTCGCCATCGGCTGTGCAGCCGTCGCGCTGGCGCCAGGTCGCAGCTGACCGCTGCCACACGGGTGTTCGGTCCGAGGGAACTCGACACAGCCGGATCCGGCACCCCCCGGAATCTCGTCCGTTTCCCTCGCTTCGGGCGCCCGCCAGACCGATCGGAGAACCGACCGATCACCACCCGGACGTCGTCATGAGCAACCCCAACTGGAACCACCCGCCGCAGGGCCCGACTCCTGCAGCACCCGGCGCCACGCCGACCCCTGACGCGGCCGCATCGGGCGTCCGGACCCGCCCCCTTCCCCAGGCGGTGCAACAGGCAGCAGCCCAGCAGGCAGCCGGACCGTACGGGTACGCGCCTCAGGCGTCTGCGCCGCAGGCCTACGCACAGCCCTCGTACACCGAACCACCGATGACTCGGGGATCGAACCGCCTGGTCTTCGTCGCTGCGTTGCTCGGTGCCCTCGTGCTCGTGGGCGGGGCCGCCTGGTTCGCGTTGCAGGCGTTCACCGCGACCGACGGTGCTGCGTCGCCAGAGGAGGCGACCGACCAGCTCGTCGAGGCGCTCAACGCCGAGGACTTCGTGGCTCTGGCCGAGCTGATGGAACCCGGCGAGCGGCGCGCGATCGCCGAACCGCTGCTGTTCGACGTCGTCCCCGAGCTGCAGCGCCTCGGCGTGCTGGGTGAGGCGTTCGACCCATCGGCCATCGCCGGTTTCGAGGTGGACCTGTCCGACGTGAGCTACCGAGTCGACCGCCCCGAGGGCAGCCCTGACGTCGCTCACGTCCACTTCACCTCCGGCACGTCGACGGTGACGATGAACCCTGACGAGATGGCGCTCGGCGACGACCTGAGCGGCTTCCTCGATGCCGAGACGTCCGACGCCGACCTCGTCAGCGAGACACCGCTCGTCATGGTCGAGCGTGACGGCCGCTGGTACTTCTCGCTCACCTACACGTTCGCCGAGGCGGTGTGGCCCGGTCAGATGCCGGCGCTCGCAGCGGCGATGTCGCCGGTCGGTGCCGCGACGCCGGAGCAGGCCGTCGAGACCATGATCACGGACCTCGTCGCGCTCGACCTTCGCGCTGCGGTCGCCGGCATGGAGCCCGGCGAGATGGGGGCGGTGCAGCGTTGGTCGTCGCTGTTCATCGACGACGCGCAGGCGATGATCGACGAGTCCCTCGAAGCGCTCGCAGCCGACGACATCAGCTGGACGATCTCGGACCTCCAGCTCGAGCGACATGACGACGGCGACCAGACCCTCGTGGCCGTGCAGGGCTTCGTGTTCCGTCTCGACCTCGGTGACATGTTCGTCGAGCTCACCTACGGGCCCGAGCTGATCGACGTACGGATCGACGGGTCCAACGACCTGTTCTCGGCAACCGGCCAGCTGACGATCACGCCGAACCTGATGCGCATCAACGGCGAGCTCGACGGACAGACCGCCGACGTCGAACTCACCTACACGGCCGAACAGTGGACCATCTCGGGCCAGGTCGACGGCGAACCGATCGACGGCAGTCTGGTCATCGACGACGACTGCTCTCCGTACTCCTTCACCGGCCTCGGCGAGAGCGAGTCCGGCTGCCTCGCCGATCTCGTCCCGAACCAGTCGGTCGATCAGCTCTTCGAGGGCTCGACCGTCGGCGAACCGTTCCCGGCGTTCGACATGGTCGTCGTCGAGACCGACGGTGCGTGGCACGTGTCTCCACTGGGAACGGTCATGCGGGCGGTCGTCGCCCAGCTCGAGGCGCTCGAACCCTCGGATCTCGACACGATCGTCGACGACCTCACGGTCGGTACCGAGCTGTTCGACGAGGCGCTCGGCGTCGGGCTCGGCTCCTCCGGGAGCTCGAGCGGCCTCGTCCTCGCCGAACCGGCACCCGTCGGCGGCGGTGCGACCGGTGGCTCGATCGACGTCTCGGACTCCGGGAGCCTCGACCAGGTCATCCCGATGAGCTCCGTCGTGGGCAACGCCACGACCTTCGTGTTGGAGCCCGGAGCGACGGAGTTCGCCGGGACCCTCACCTCCGGCACCCACGATCTCTACGCCTTCACCTCCGAGGGCGGCACGCTGACGGTGGAACTCGAACAGCTGCGCGACTCCCTGCTCGATCCGCGGGTCATGGTCGTCACGGCCGACGGTGAGGTGCTCGGCGAGAACGACGACGACCCGTCGGGCTCACTCGCCACCTACGCCAGCCGGCTCGTGATCACCGTTCCGGCAGGTGAGGTCCACATCCGGGCAGGTGCGTTCGCCGACGCGAGCGGCGGCGACTACGTGCTGCGGGTCTCGCTCGGTTGAGATCTCGGGTCAGTCGTCGCGGTCACCGACGTAGCGCAGGAGCACCTCTTGCGCGATCGACGCGACGTGGGTGCCGTCGGCGCTGAACAGCTGACCGGTGACCAGCCCGCGTCCACCGGTCAGTCCGTGTGAGGTGAAGTCGTACAGGTGGAACCGGTCGGCTCGTCCCGGTCGGTGGAACCACATGGCGTGATCGAGCGACGCGCCGATGAAGTCGCGGTGATGCCGTTCCTCGGCGACCTTGATCGGATGCGCGGCGCGAGCAGCGTTGAACTGGATGGTGTCGCTCGTGAACGCCAGGCCGCACGCGTGGAGCACCGGGTCGTCCCCGACCTCGTCGAGCAGGCGCACCCAGCCCATCGACTTGCCGAGCGCACGGTCGAGCGGGATGTGTCGCCGGTCGAGCAGGAAACCCCACCCGTCTTCGGTGAGCTCGTCGGGTGGCACGACCTCGGGCATCTCGAACGTCTGGCGTTCCGGCTGGTCCTCGTCGACCTGGAACGACGTCGACAGGTTCAAGATAGCGCCGCCGGACTGGCGGGCGACGACGCGTCGGGTCACGAACGAGCGGCCGTTGCGGATCCTGTCGACCTCGAAGCGCACGGGCTCGTCGGAGGTGCCGCCTCGGATGAAGTAGGCGTGCAGCGAGTGCGGTCGATACTGCGGTTCGACCGTCATCGCCGCGGCACGCAATGCCTGGGCGACGACCTGTCCTCCGTAGAGCCGACCCCACGGATAGACGGGGCTGATACCGACGAACACGTCGGGACCGTGCGGTTCCAGTGCCATCAGGCGATGGAAGTCACGGGCGGCCTGGTGGTACTCGGCATCGGTCACCCAGCCGACGTTACCCAGCGACCTGCGGACATCAGCACGGCGTCATCCGCCGGCCACCGGCACCGGCCGATCTAAAGGCCTGGGTTCGGGGGTCGACGGGCCGGACGAGACGTGGAGGCATCGTGGCTCGAGCGAACCGACAACGACGACCCAAGACCCAGCGATCGTCCGCGGGCGAACGGGGTCCGCTGAGCGGCATCGTCGTGCTCGCGTTCGGGCCGTCGACGGCGACCCGCGGACTCGTGAAGAGCTACGAGAAGCTGGCCCGGGAACTCGACGTCGCCCACCACACGGTCGCGACGTTCGACGAGGCCACCGGCCGACCGACCGGCCTCGCCGGACGGCTCCGGACCACGCTGCGCCAGATCGCCCCCGGACCGGTGCTGTTGGTCCACGACGACGTCGCCGTCGACCGCACGGGCATCGACCGCCTGTTGGCCGCCCACCTCGCCGGCGCTCCGGTCGTGGTGCCCATGACGAACGACCAGGGAACGCAACAGTTCCACGGCTCGCTTCCTCCCGCGAGCGTCGCACGACCCAGGCTGAAGCAGCTCGGCCACGCCGCCCCGAGCGACGTCGTCGCCGTCGACCGCATCCGCGCCGCCTGCGTCCTCGCCGACCGAGCCACCCTCGACGACCTCGTCGACGACCGGCTCCACGACCCGTTCGCGATGATCAGCGATCGCGGCATCGGCTTCCACGTCGTCGGCAACGCGTTCGCCGCCCACGACGGTGCCTGCGGCGCACAGGTCCGGGCGTGCAGTGCCGCGACCGACGAGGCCCCGCTGTTGGTGGCGTCGATGATCGTCAAGGACGAGGAGCAGATGCTCCCCGGCTGCCTCGCCTCGCTCGACGGTCTCGTCGACCGGATCGAGGTCGTCGACACCGGCTCGACCGACAGGACGGTCGAGATCGCCGAAGCACACGGCTGCGTCGTCTCGACCTTCCCGTGGTCGGACGACTTCGGCGCCGCTCGCAACGTCGCCGCGGATCGCTGCCGTGACGCCCACTTCACCCTGTGGATCGACGCCGACGAACGAGCGACCACGGTCGACACCTCGTTGCTGCGCGACCTCTTGGCCGCCTACCGAGACGAGTTCGAGGCCCTCGACGTCCAGCTCGCCAACCGCAACGACGGACCCGACGCTGCGCCGACGAGTGTGTTCCGAGCCCGGCGCATCGTCCGCTCGGACCTGCTCGCCTTCGAAGGGCGCATCCACGAGGCGCCGGTGCGAGCCGGTGGTGGGGACCCGCTGGACACGACGACGTTCGATCTCCTGTCGATCGACCACCTCGGTTACGCCGAGCAGATCGTGGCCGAGCGCGACAAGGGCCGCCGCAACCTCGAACTCGCTCGCTCGCAGTACGGCGACGACGGATCGGTGAAGGCATCGGTCGACCTCGCACGCTCACTCATGCTGGCCGGCGACGCCTCGGAGGAGGCCATCGGCCTGCTCAGGGAGGCACTGATCCGGGCCGGCGACACGAAGCTCGAGTGGCGTTCGTACCTGCTGGCCTCGCTGGCCCACCTGCTCGTCGACGTCGACGAGAACGACGAGGCGTTCGAGTTGGCCGCCGAGGCGGTGAACCTGTTGCCCACCGACGACCTGGCCGTTGTCGTGTACGCAACCGCAGCCGATGCGACCGGACGCCACGCCGCCCTCGTCGAGTTCGATGCCCTCGCGATCCCCGCTGGCCTGCCCGATCCCGTCTTCGCGAGCCCCGAGAACCGTCGCCGGTACGACGACCTCGTCCTCCTCGCCCGCGCCGTCTGCGGCGACGCCGCGTCGATCTGGCCCGAGGTGGCCCGATGGTCGACCGACGGCGTCCTCGACGACTCCCGAGTCGACGTGTTCACCGGGGTCGCCTCGCGGGCCCTCCGCGGCGTCCCCCTCGTCGAAGCGCTGCTCCTCGCAGGTCTCCACAGTGGGCTCGCCGAATCGCTCGTCGATGCCGCGGTCCGATGCATCGCTCCCGAGTCGACGGCGATGGTCGCACTCGGCTTCATCGAGTCCGGCATGGTCTCGGGCTCGATCGTCACCACCGGCAGCCTCGCCGCGCTCGTCGCCGGCCACGACGACCTGCTCGATGCCCTGCTCGCACACGCCGAACTCCTCGACCCCGACGGTCGCCGCCAGCTGGCCGAACGTCTCGAACACCGGGGCCAACTCGCACGAGCCGAACGCGTACGTGCGGCATCCCGACCCACCGCCAGCCTCGTCGCCCGGCTCGGAGGTGGCTCGTGAACACCGACGCTCTACGCAACCAGGCAGCACCCGATCAGACTGGACTTGAGCAGAGTGGGCTTGAGCAGACTGGGCCCACCGGTGCACTTTCGACCGTGGTCGTCCACGGCGCCGTCGCCGAGCAGGTCGATGCGATCCGCCACGCACTCGGTGCCGACGTCCAGGTCATCGAGGCACACGCCGCGCCGGCGGGATCGGACTCGGAATCCAGCGACTGTCTGGCGCTCCACGTGTCACCGGAACTCGTGATCGACGCGACGTGGCTCACTCCCCTGCTGCGGGCGGCGCATGACGTCGATGGTCCCGTCGGCGGTCTGGTCATCGATCCCGACGGTCGCTTGGTCCACGCGGGCGCCGTCGAATCAGGCGACGGGCTCCGCGTGTTTGCGCACCGCGAACCTCCCGAGCACGCCCCACTCATCGGTTCGGCTCGGTTCGCCCGCCTCCTTCCGCCGTTCGCCCAGCCGATCGATGCGGCCGCTCCCGACCTGGGCGTCCCGCTCGGTCTGCTTCGGCCCGACATCGTCGCGACCGCATCGGCGGCGATCGACCTGTCCGGCGACCCGATGATCGTCTCCCTGCAGCGACTCGTGCCCGACGCCGTGATGGTCGTCGGCTCGACCGGCGACGCCGACACCGATGCCGACGTGCTCAGAACGCTCGACGCCGGACGACCGGTGATCTGGAGGCGGCCGTGGAACACGGCGCCCACGCCGGTCGACGGCGTGCACGAGTTCGACGCCGCCGAGCACGAGACCGACAGCCTGATCGCCGCATTCGGAGCGGCCCGTGTGCTGTTCCTCGACGACGCCGTCCTCGCTGACCCGGCCGCGTTCCAACACACGCTGCGAGCAGCGCCCGGGCTCGAGACCGCAGCGCTCCGCGGTCACGTCCGCCCGGAACTCGCGACGCGTTGTGCGAGCACCGTCTCGTTGGACCATCTCACCGAGTGGACGGAGATGCCGCAGCAGGCCCACACGCCCTGCATCCCAGCGATCGACGAGGTCGACGCCGCGCCCGGCCTCGTCTCCGTCGTCATTCCGGTCCACGGGCTGTGGGAGCTGACCGAACGCTGCATCGCGACGTTGCGGGCCAGCACCGACCGGGACCTGGAGATCATCGTCGTCGACGACGCCTCGCCGGACGACACGGGACGCCGTCTCGCTGAGCGCGACGATCTGATCGTCGTCACCAACGAACGCAACGTCGGCTTCCCGACCTCGGTGAATCGAGGCATCGACGCCAGCACCGGCGAGTTCGTGTGTGTGCTCAACAACGACACCGAGCCCGTCGACGGCTGGCTCGACGAGCTGCTCCGCGTGCTCGAACTCGAGGGCACGGCGATGGTCGGCCCTCGGTCGAATCGCATCTCGGGGCTGCAGCAGATCCCGAATGGCCCGTCGCTCGACCACCCCGACGAGGCGCACGGCTGGGCTCGCTCGTGGGCCGGTGAACGTCGCGGGTCGTCGTGGCGCACCGACCGACTCGTCGGGTTCGCCCTGCTCGCCCGGCGACGGACCTTCGAGGAACTCGGCGGGTTCGACGAGGGCTTCGGTCGCGGCAACTTCGAGGACGACGAACTCAGCGGTCGCATCGTCGCCGCCGGTCTCGACCTCCGTGTCGCCGACGGGGCCGTCGTGCTCCATCACGGCAGCGCCACGTTCGCCGCGATCGGTGACGACTATCTCGCCACCCTGGCCGCGGCCAGCCGGCACCACCGTCCGGCCGACCAACCCACCGCTCGCTCCCCCATCGCGTGTCTCGTCCTGTCCGACGGCGACGTCGATGCCGCGGAACGCACGGTCTGGTCGGTGCTCGGGCTGTCCACCCGGATCCTCGTCGCCGAGCGCGGCCCCGTCGACGCACTCGCCCTTCGGCTCGCCCGTGCTGCCCGGCTCGGGGTCGAGGTGATGGCCGTCGACTGGACGGTCGGTGACGGAGCCGCAGCCGCCCTCGAACATCTCGACGGCGCGGAACGCATCTTCATGTGCTCGGCCGGGGAGCGCCTGGAGGTCGCGGACTGGGGCACCGCACGCGCCGAGATCGAACAGAGCCCCGCATCGAGGTCAGGACGGTTCCGAACGACGACGCCGCCCTCGACACCCTCGGCGGTGCCGCCGACACGGCCTTGCGACAGCTGCGTCTGTGCACGGAGATCTCGCTGGCGCCCGCCACCGACGAGCCCCCGACTCCTGCCACGGCACCGACACCGGTGCAGAGCGGATCCTCGGCTGACGCGACCGTCGAGCTCGCAGTGATCGTCCTCTCCGACGGCGACGCGCTCGCGGCGCACGCGACGGCGGAGTCGGCGACGATGCTCACCGACGACGTCCTCGTGCTCGAGCGCGCTGCGATGGACGCCGCATCCGACGGTGTGCTCGCCGTCGACTGGACGGATGGCGAGCAGCTCCGCGCTGTCGTGTCGATGATCGCTGCCGATCGCCTGCTCGTGCTCGGCGCCGGAGAGTTGCTCGTCGTCGATGCCGTCGGCTGGGCCGCCGACAGGTGCACCGACCATGACGAACCGCTCACGGTCGTGGTCGGCGAGGCCGCCGAGATCCGCATCGCTCCGTGCGACGATCTGCTGGTCGATCGGATCGGGACGTCACCGACGGGTGCGGCGCACAGCAGCGGCCTGAGCGTCAACCCGGCAGGCCTGCCGCACGCCGAGCTGATCTCCCTCCGTCACCCCGAACTGGGTGCTCCCTCGGCGATCGAGGCCGCGCTGCACGGTGACCCGTCGATGGCGGAACGCCTCGCCGAGGTGCTCGTGCTCGACGAAGAGCACCGCATGCTCGAGCAGATCCGCACGGAACGAGCG
Organism: Acidimicrobiales bacterium; assembly: GCA_020631315.1. The sequence continues at coordinate 1,532 of JAHDHM010000028.1, read as the reverse complement.
ACGAACTGGAACACCGAGATCACGGACTGCTCGGTCGGCGTCGTGCTGGCCTTCGACGGACCGTTCGACGACACGTTCGCGCTGCTGGACACGCTGTCGTCGCTTCGCCGTCAGACCCATGAGCGCCTGCACGCACTCGTGGTCACCTCCCCCGAGGTCGACCACGCCCGCCTCGTCGACCTCGTCGGCGAACACGCCCCGGGTCTCGACGTCGAACTCGTCGCCCACCACGGCGTCGATCTCGACGTCGACACCGACGCGCGACGCGCACGACTGCACAACCTCGGTGCGACCCTCGTCGACACCGACTGGGTGATGCAGGTCGACCTCGGTGACCGCTTCTCCCCTGAGCACGTCGAACTGATGCTGCGCACCGCGTTCGAGGATGAGGCCGAGTTCGTGCACGCCCTCGTCGCCGTCGACGGCCCCAGCGGCCGCCGGGCGAAGGTCGAGATGAGTGCCGACCTCCAGACGGACACCGGCACCGTCGGCCCGCTCCTGTTCGCCGGCGAGTATCGGGCGTTGCAACTGCGCCCGACCGCCGTCGCGATCCCGGAACGTCCGACCGCCAATCGTCTCGACCGGCTCCGCACGCTCGGCGTCATCGAAGCCGCGACCGATGCCGTGACCGTGCAGCGCGGCGCCCGCATCCGTCGACGCGACGATGCAGGCGCAGTGGCCGAACGGACGACCGTGGTGCCCGAGGGCGTCGCGCTGCATCTCGGCTGCGGCCCCAACCACATGGACGGCTGGGTCAACATCGACCTCGAGGCCGAGTACGAGCCCGACCTCGTCCACGACCTGAGCACCGGACTGCCCTACGCCGACGACTCGGTCGACCTCGTCTACAGCGAGCACTTCTTCGAACACCTTCCCCTCGCCGCCGGCTACGCCCTCATGCAGGAGTGCCACCGTGTGCTGCGGCCCGGCGGCGTCCTGCGCATCGCCATGCCCGACCTCGAGTCGCTGGCCCGTGCCTATCTGGGTGACTGGCGCGACCAGGCATGGGTCGCCGCGTTCCCACGGATCGACACCGCAGCTCGCATGCTCAACATCGGCATGCGCGAGTGGGGCCACGAGTACGTCTACGACCTCGAGGATCTGATGCTGCGGTTGCGTTCGATCGGCTTCAGCGACGTGCGACCGGCTCCGTGGGGTGTGTCACGCCACGCCGAGCTCCAGGCCCGCGAAACGCGTGCCGATTCGATCCTCGTCGCGGAAGCCACTGTGTGAAGACCAGCGCCGCCTGATCGTGAGCTCTGCCCGATCGCGGGCGTCAGGCCGGGGCGACTCGGAACTGGCTGATCTGCATCTCGGTGCCGTCGTCGGCGACGTCGCCGTCGCGCCACCGTCGCTGTGGTGATACCGAGGCGGCGGCGGTCAGCTCAGCGCGTCGAGGATGACGTCACACACACGATCGACGTGTGCGGTGGTCATCTCGCCGAACAGCGGGATGCACAGCGATGCCTCGAACGCCGCCTCGGTGCCGGGAAGTTCGCCGGTGTGGAACCGCGAGTAGGCCGGCATGGTGT
>JAHDHM010000437.1 GCA_020631315.1 Acidimicrobiales bacterium | reverse complement strand
GGTCGGCCGGTGGTTCTCGAGTTCAGCGTGCTCGACCTGACGGTCGAATGGTACGGACAAAGGTCCCGAGTGTGGTGTCGGCCAGGGTGATGACGGCTGCAGTACCCACACTTCAGTCGCCGTTGCGGTCCAAAGTCCCCTGAGCTGGCGCCGACTCCTCTGCCAAGATCGGACGATGAGTGACACCGCCCCGCTCCCGCTGACCGACGACGAGATCCAGGCCGAGCGGGCACAGACGCCTGGCACCGCCGAACGCGTCCACTTCAACCACGCCGGCTCGTCGTTGATGACCAGGGCCACGTTGCAGCGACAGATCGACCATCTGGAGCTCGAGGCCCGCATCGGCGGCTACGAATCGAAGGCCGCATCGGAGGACGAGGTCGCCGCGGTCTACGACCACGCAGCGGCACTCGTCGGGGGCGCAGCGCACGAGATCGCCCTCGTCGAGAACGCCACGGTCGCCTGGCAGCAGGTCTTCGGTGGGCTCACCGTCGATCTGGGTCCCGGAGATCGGATCCTCACCGCTCGCGCCGAGTACGGCGCGAACGTCGTCGCCTACCAGCAGCTCGCCGCCCGAACCGGCGCGGTCGTCGAGCTGATCCCCGACGACGAGCACGGCGCCACCTCCGCCGCTGAGCTCGCCGAGATGATCGACGACCGTGTGCGGCTCGTCTCGGTCTCCCACATCCCGACGAACGGCGGCCTCATCAACCCGGCTGCCCACATCGGACGTGTCTGCACCGAGGCCGAGGTGCCGTACCTGCTCGACGCCTGCCAGTCCGTCGGCCAGATCGACCTCGACGTCCGCGAGATCGGTTGCACCGCACTGTCGGTGACCGGCCGCAAGTACCTGCGCGGGCCACGGGGCACGGGCTTCCTGTGGGTCGACGAGGCCGCACTCGAGCGTGGCGTGCAGCCCCTGATCCTCGACCACCACGGCGCCGACATCGTCGACGGCGACACTCACCGGGTGCGCGACGACGCCCGCCGGTTCGAGAACTGGGAGTTCAACTACGCGGCCGTGCTCGGACTCGGCACCGCGCTCGCACACGCCAACGGACTCGGCATGGACCGCATCGGTGCGACCAGCCGAGCGGTCGGCGAGCAGATCCGGACGGCGCTGTCGACCATCGACGGTGTCCAGGTGCGAGATCTCGGTTCGGACCGTGGCGCCATCTGCACGTTCAGCATCGACGGTGTCGACGCCGCCGACGTGAAGGCAGCCGCGTCCGCTGCCGGCGTGAACGTCTCGATCAGCGACCCGATGTCGACCGTCCACGACGCCGCAGCCCGCGATCTCCCGTTCATGGTCCGAGCCTCCGGGCACTATCTCACGACGGGCGACGAGATCCAGCGTCTCCTCGACGTCATCGAGGCTGTTGTCTCCTGAGACTCTCGGGGCGGTGTCGGCTCGATGGGGAGTGGGGCGCCGGTCCTACACTCGGCGGCCATGAGTGACCGGCCCGTCAGCGACATCTTCGATCCGTCCAAGTGGGACGAGGTCCCCGGCTTCGACTTCGAGGACATCACCTACCACCGGGCCAAGGCACACGGCACCGTGCGGATCGCATTCGACCGTCCCGAGGTCCGCAACGCGTTCCGGCCCGGCACCGTCGACGAGCTGTACCGGGCCCTGGACCACGCCCGCATGTCGTCCGACGTCGGCTGTGTGCTGCTCACCGGCAACGGCCCGTCCCCCAAGGACGGTGGCTGGGCCTTCTGCTCGGGCGGCGACCAGCGCATCCGTGGCCGTGACGGCTACCGCTACGCCGAAGGCGACACGGCCGATTCGATCGATCCCGCCAAGGTCGGGCGTCTGCACATCCTCGAGGTACAGCGCCTCATCCGCATGATGCCCAAGGTCGTCATCTGCGTGGTGCCGGGCTGGGCCGTCGGTGGAGGCCACTCGCTGCATGCCGTCGCCGACCTGACCATCGCCAGCCGGGAACACGCCATCTTCAAGCAGACCGACACCGCCGTCGCCAGCTTCGACGGCGGGTTCGGTTCCGGCTATCTCGCCAAGCAGATCGGTCAGAAGTTCGCTCGGGAGATCTTCTTCCTCGGACGCTCCTACAGCGCCGAAGACGCACATCGGATGGGCATGGTCAACGCCGTCGTCCCTCATGACGAGCTCGAGGACACGGCGCTGCAGTGGGGTGCCGAGGTCAACGCCAACTCCCCCACGGCCCAGCGCATGGCCAAGTTCGCCATGAACCTCACTGACGACGGCATGGTGGGCCAGCAGGTGTTCGCCGGCGAGGCCACCCGTCTGGCCTACATGACCGACGAGGCCGTCGAGGGCCGCGATGCCTTCCTCGAGAAGCGCGACCCCGACTGGACCGGGTTCCCCTGGTACTTCTGAGCCGCTGCACCCGTCGCGCCACCCTCCGTGGTGCCGGAGGGTCGAGCTGCTAGGGTGGGTGGTCCCCGGAAGTCGTGCCCTGTGGCGCCCCTGCGCTCAGGGTGGCCCGTCGCGGCCGTGGCATCCGAGGCGACGGGAGTTTCGATGCGTCAGCGCTGACGCGTCCCACCTCCGGTCGACGAAAGCGTGAGGGCAGACCCTCACTGCGATCCGAAGGAGGCTCAGATGGCCACGAGCAGAACCAGCTACGGCAAGTTGCAGCGAGATCGCGCCAAGAAGGAGAAGGCGGACCTCAAGCGTGCCCGCCGCCAGAACAAGGACGAGGCGACGCCCGAGGAGATGGCCGCCAAGGCCGCCGAAGGCGATGTCACCCAGGATCCGGCCGCCCTCTTGGCCCAGGTCGAGGAACTGCACCGCCAGTTCGAGAACGACGAGATCGACTTCGACGAGTTCGAAGACC
>JAHDHM010000027.1 GCA_020631315.1 Acidimicrobiales bacterium | reverse complement strand
CAGGTGAAGTTCCTCTCGTTGCTGAAGGGTCTCCAGGACTCCTTCGGCAACTCGTCGTATCAGGAGCAGATCCTGCGCGGTGGCGCGTCCGTGATCGGTGCCAACCAGCCCGCCGGGTCATCGATCCCCGTCGCCGGCGGCGCCATCGTCCTCGTGCCGAGCGCACCGGTGGACGAACTCCAGCGTCTCGAGGAGCGGGCCACCGTCATGCTCGAGGCCGAGCGGGTGGCGACGGGCCTGGCCCGCGTCGACAACGAGGGCACGGTCGAGATCACCGATGTCGAGGTGATCCTCCCCGAGATCGCGAACGTGCTCGACCTGACTCAGCTCCGTGAGGTCCAGCTCGAACTCATGGAAGCTGCTGCAGCCGTCGGTCTCGACGATGCAGTGACCGCCGAGCTGCGCGCACGCGGGCTCGTCGTGATCCTGTCGGCCGACGACATCTTGTTCCGCAGCGGCAGCGCTGAGCTGGAGCCAGGTCTCGGGCAGGACTTCATCGGCACCATCGCCCAGGTGCTCGCCGACATCGACAACCCGATCGAGATCGAAGGCCACACCGACGACGTGCCCCTCGACAGTGCCGGCTACACCAACTGGAACCTGTCGGCCGATCGTGCGATCGCGGTGCTCGACCTCTTCATCGAGGAACACGGGCTCGATCCCGCCCGGCTGCAGATCGTGGCCTATGCCGATCAGCGGCCTCGTGTCCCGAACGACAGCGACGAGAACCGGTCGACGAACCGGCGTGTCGAGATCGTCATCGACATCGTCGACGCCGACTCGTCGTTGGTGGTGCTGAACGAGCCGCTCCAAGGCTGACCGTCTCGCTCGACTCGTCTCGAGCGCAGGCAACCGCTCAAGTGAGGTCGACGACGGTCGACCGTGCCTCTTGTCCACCCTGCTGTTGACGGAGGCTTCGATGGCCAAGGACGACAAGGCCGAGAACGACGACGCGGACGACGCGTCCGGCAAGAAGAAGAAGCTCATGATGGGCGCGGGCGGACTCGTGTTCGCGGCCGCGGCCTACTTCTTCGTGTTCTCCGGCAGTGGCGCCGACGCGGAGGCGATGGCGCCGCCCACCACCATGGCTCTCTCCGAAGAGGCCGAAGGTGCGATTCTCCCGGTCGGTTCGCTCACCGTGAACCTGACCGACGAGACACCCCACTTCGCTCGCGTCGCGTTCTCCGTGGTGCTCGTCGAGGGCACGGACCCGCTGGTGGTCGAGGGCAAGTTCGCGCTGCTGCTCGACGCGGCACTCCGAGAACTCGCGGACTTCACGTCCGTCGAACTCCGCACCCTCGCCGGCCAGGAACGCCTACGCACCGCGCTCAGTGAGCAGGCGGCGGAGTTGTTGAACGACGAGGAAGAGGGCGAGCGGCTGGTGACCCGCGTCGTGCTCACGGACCTGTTGGTGCAATGACCTTCACCGAGCCGGAAGCTCCTCGTACCGACGAACCACAGCCGTTCGACTTCCGTCGACCGAGCAAGTTCTCGCGTGAACACATGCGCGGCCTCGAGGCCGTGCACGAGGTGTTCGCGCGTCAGGTCGGCTCGGCGCTCAGCCACAGCCTGCGGTCCGTCGTGACGGTCTCGCACCTGTCGACCGATCAGATCACCTACGGCGACTACCTCCGGTCGATCCCGACACCGTCGGTCATCGCGACCGTGGAGATGCCGCCGCTGCCTGGCGTCACGATGGTCGAGATGACCACGTCGCTCGCGTTCTCGTTCGTGGACCGCATCCTCGGCGGCCGAGGCACCTCGTCACCCGAGCGCGGCCCGACCGAGATCGAGAGCGCCCTCATCAGCGAGATGATGGGCAGCATCGCCGAGGCCTTCCGAGAGGCGCTCGAACCGGTCGAGGACGTCGAGCCGAAGGTCCGCTCGGTCGAGTACAACCCGCGCTTCGTCCAGGTGGTCCCGCCGACCGACATGGTGTTGCTGCTCAGCTACACCGTCACCCTCGCCGGTGGTGCCGAGGGCATCATCAGCGTCTGCTACCCGTTCCCGACGGTCGAGCCGGCGCTCGACCGTCTCGAGAGCAAGATCCGGATCGAGGGCCGTCGCGTCAGCGACGGCGAGATCGGGCCGCTCCACGCGTTGCTGCCGGACCTGCGCGTACCGGTGGTGTTCTCGCTCGCACCGTCCCGCATTCCCGCGGGCGAACTCTTCGACCTCGCACCCGGTGACGTCATCCGCACGGATCACCGGGTCGATCAACCGATCGTGGGACGCGTCGGCGGTGCCGATGTCCTCCATGCACGACTCGGACGCAAGGCACGTCGCATGGCCGTGCAGATCAACAGCTGGAGTGATTGATGAACACCCACGACCAGGCGGTGAACTCGGAGACCTCGGCGACCGCAGCAGCTGCGGCGATCGAGGCCATGAGCACCGCGACCGGGTTGAACATCTCCGTGACCGCCACGCTCGCTGCTGACGGCACCGACGCCGAACTCGCCACGTCGATGCTCCTGTCCGCCGAAGGTCCGACCGGTTCGGTGCTGATGGCGCTGTCCGAGACGGTCGCCCAGGCACTCGTCAACGCCGCCGACGTCACCGAGGACGATCCGCAGGCCGCATGGGACGAGCTGTCGCGGGTGGGCCTCGACGCCAGCCACACCTTCGTCGCTGCGTTGTCCTCCAACGGTCAGCTGATCGGTCCCGTCACCTCCGCTGCGCCAGCCAACGGTCTGCCCGCGGATGCTGCCGAGTGGTCCGGTGTGCGGCTCAACGTCGAGGTCAGCGGCACCCAGGGCGCCATCTGGTGGCTCCTGCCGCTGCCGGTGCAGGACGGTCCGGCCGTGACCCCGGTCGCGTACCCGGAGTTGGGTGGCGGCACGTCGTCGTCGGTCCCGGCTGAGATCTCGCTCTTGTCCGATGTCTCGATGGACGTCACGGTCGAGCTCGGTCGCACGATCATGCGCGTCCGCGACGTGCTCGACCTGTCCGAGGGCAGCGTCGTCGAGCTGGACCGACCCATCGGTGCCCACGTCGACGTGCTCGTGAACGGCAGCCAGATCGCCCGCGGTGAGGTCGTCGTGATCGACGACGTCCTTGGCGTGCGGATCACCGGTGTCTCGGCCGAGTCGAGGTCGACTCCGTGACCTTCGGTCTCCTCGTCCGTCTCATCCTCTCGCTCTCCGTCGTCATCGGAGGGCTCCTCGCCGTGCGTTGGTGGGGGCTGCGAGGTGGATCTCGACTGCGCGGCATCAAGGTCGTCGCCCGGGCACCGCTCGGGCGAACCGCCAGCGTTGCCGTGCTCGAGGTCGGCAGCCGTCGCTATCTCGTCGGCGCCGCGGAACAGTCGGTGAACCTGCTCGCCGAACTCGACCCCGACGACGAGCTGGACGGCCGGGATCTCGACAGCACGGCTGTCGCCTCATCACCTGAATTATCGACCTCTCCGGTCGCGGATGGATCCGCACCGGGAATCACCAAGCGTGTGACGCCACGGATCGGCCTCCTCGCACAGCTGCGTCAGATGACGACGCGCGTGCCACAGGGAGTGCGGATCCATGGCCTCGACGACTGACGTTCGCCGTCCCTGGCGAGCTCAGCTCGTCACGGCACTGTTCACCGTCGCCGCCGCGTTGGTGGTGATGATCGCGACGGCCGGCCCTGCCGCTGCGCAGACCACCGACGATCCGGCGGTCGACGACCCGATCGTGGTGGTGCCTGACGTCCAGGCCCCTGCCGATGCCGAGCCTGGTGTCGTCACTGCGCCGACCGCGGTGCAGACGCCCGACGTGGGCATCAGCATCGAAGGCGAGTCCGGGCTGACCCAGACCGTCGTCATCATCCTGCTGCTGACGATCGGCTCGGTCGCCCCGTCGCTGATCCTGTTGACGACGTCCTTCACCCGGTTCGCGATCGTCCTCGCGCTGACTCGCAACGCACTCGGCACCCAGCAGGTGCCGCCGACACAGGTCCTGACCGGCCTGGCGTTGTTCCTGACCTTGTTCGTGATGGGACCGATCTTCAGCGAGATCAACTCCGAAGCCATCCAGCCGTTGCTCAACGGTGAGATCGATCAGGACGAGGCCTTCGATGCCGGCTTCGAGCCGCTCAGCGAGTTCATGCTCGCCCAGACCGGCGAGGACGACCTGCGCCTGTTCATCGACCTGCGGGACGAGGAGTTCACCTCGGCCGAAGAGGTCGACCCGACGGTGCTGATCCCTGCGTTCGTCCTCAGTGAGCTGCGGACCGCCTTCACCATCGGCTTCATGATCTTCATCCCGTTCCTGGTGATCGATCTCATCGTGGCCTCGGTCCTGATGGCGCTCGGCATGGTGATGCTGCCGCCGGTCTTCATCTCGTTGCCGGTGAAGTTGTTGTTGTTCGTGCTCGTGGACGGCTGGGGGCTCATCGTCGAGTCGCTGGTCGCGTCCGTGAACCAAGTGACCTAGGAGACGTCGTGACAGATGCAACCGCGATCCAGATCGCGACGGACGCCATCGTCCTCGCGGCCAAGTTGGCCGGCCCCGCGCTGGTCGTCAGCCTCGTCGTCGGCGTCTTCGTCAGCCTCGTGCAGACCGTCACCTCCATCCAGGAGATGACGCTCACGTTCGTGCCGAAGCTGATCGGTGTCGCGCTGATCATCATGCTCGGCGGCAGTTGGATGCTCGCCGAGCTGACCAGCTGGGTCGAGGACCTGTGGTCGTCGATCCCCGTGCTGACCTGAGCGACCGGATCCCGGTTCCCGTCCGCCCAGTCCGATGACCGAGCTCACGTTCGACGCCTCCAGCGTCGCCGGCCTCCTCTACGCGATCATGCGCGTGACGGGCGTGATCCTCGGCGCGCCGCAGCTCACGCGACGACTTCCGGTGTCGGGCCAGGCGAGCTTCGCGCTCGCGGTCGGCATCTTCTTGATGCAGCCGGTCCCGGCCTCGGAGCTCGAGCTCGCACCGATGGTGACGAGCATGTTCGTGAACTTCGCGATCGGCATCATCCTCGGGTTTCTCGCGACGTTGATCCTGCAGATGTTCGTCGTCGCCGGCGGCATCCTCGATCTCACCTCCGGTCTCGCTGTGTCGGCGATCTACGACCCGCTCACGGGCAGGAACTCGACCGTGTTCGAGCGGTTCTTCGACCTCACGGCGTTGGCGATGTTCTTCCTGCTCGGCGGCCCGCGCCTGCTCGTCGCCGGCGTCGCGCAGACCGTCGAGGTCGTACCGCTGTGGGGAACACCGGTCATCGACGACGGCCTCGCCGATCTGGCGATGACGGTCTTCGCCCGCTTCTTCATCGCAGGCCTCGAGATCTCCATCCCGGCGCTCGCCGCGTTGTTCCTGGCCGAACTCGTCCTCGGCGTGGCCGCCCGCATGCTGCCCGAAGCCAACGTCTTCCTGCTCGGCCTGCCCGTGAAGCTGCTGATCGCACTGCTCGCGGCCGCCGCCGTGATCCTCTCGTTCCCGACGTTCGTCAACTCGTCGCTGGCCGAGATGACCGACGTGATCCGGGGTGTCGTCAGGAGTTTCGGATGAACCCGACGCCACCGCTCAAGCAGCCCGCCGAAGGGTCGACCACTTCGTTCGTGACCACGACGCTTCCCGACCTCAACCCACAGCTTCGGCGTGAGGTGATCGGCTGCACCGAGCTGGTGCGGTTCCTCGTGTACTCGTTCGGGAGCGACGCGTCGGCGTCACAGGATCTGGAGCGCAGCCTCGACTCGCTGCGCACCCTGGCCGGCACGACGGGTCTCCAGGCGATGACGGCACCGGTCGAGCGACTGGCAGAGATCGTGACCGGCCTGCAGACCGCAGAACGACCGGTCGCCGCGTTCGGCGACACCGTCGACGTGGTCGAGATCGACGTCCTGTTGAACGAGATCGTCGACGCCGCCGAGTGGCCCACCGTCGACTGACGGTTCCCGACCGCCCGACTCGACCGGGCTCGAGCACTTGACCATCGGCGCAGTCGGTCGACGGACACTCGGTGACGGGCGCGCTGCGCCCACGCTCGACGGCACGGACGTCGTCGAACGATCTGCCACGGACCGGCCGGATCGAGAAGCAGGCCGATGGCCGATCCCCAGAAGGATCAGCGGACAGAAGCCCCGACGGCGAAACGTCGTCGGGAGTTCAAACGCGATGGACGCGTGGCCAAGAGCCAGGACGTTCCCGCCGCGATGTCGCTGTTGGCGGCCGTCCTCCTGCTCATCGTGTTCGGCCCGATGCTCGTCGAACCGATCGTCACCGGTCTTCGTTCGTTCATCCTGACCTCTCCGCAGGGCCTCGAGTCCTCGGCGTTCACCACCGAACTGCCCCGGATGATCTTCCTGACGCTCGCCCCGGTTCTCGCGGTCACCGTGACCATCGGCATCGTGGCCAACGTGGCCCAGACCGGCTTCGTGCTGAGTCCCGGTGCCGCGAAGCCGAAGTGGTCGAAGCTCAGCCTGAAGAACGGCGCGTCGAAGCTCGCACCGAAACGGATGCTGTGGGAGTCGGCGCGTCTGATCCTGAAGCTGACCTTGCTGATCGCCGTCGTCATCGGCCCGATCCAGGTCTTCATGGGCGACGTGAACGCGATCCGAGGTCTCGACACCTGGCTGGCGCTGACCCACGAGTCGGTCCGGTCGATCCTCCTGCGTTCCGCCGGTCTGGCATTCGTCATCGCCGCCGCGGACTACACGTACCACCGCCGCACCCTCATGCAGCAGATGAAGATGACCCGCGAGGAGACCAAGCGGGAATCGAAGGACCAGGACGGCGACCCGTTGATCCGGATGCAGCGCCGCAACCGTCAGCGTGAGATGTCCCGGAACCGGATGATCGCGACCGTCGCCGATGCCGACGTCGTGCTGCTGAACCCGGTCCGCCTCGCCATCGCCCTCAAGTACGACGACGGCGAACCCGCACCGCGTGTCGTCGCGAAGGGCGCCGGCCCTCGTGCTCGCAAGCTCCGTCGTGAGGCGTATCGCCATGGCGTGCCGGTCCGTCAGGACCTGCCGCTCGCGCGTGCGCTCTATCGCCGATGCCGAGTCGGGGACTACATCCCGGCCGAACTGTTCGAAGCCGTCGCTGCGGTGCTCGCCGCGGTGATCAGGACCCGCCGCCGTGCGCAGGCCGGGTGAGGTGAGTCATGGGTACACGTAGCGCCAACATGCTGCTGCCAATGTTCGTGCTCGGCGCGATGGTCATGATGATCATCCCCGTGTCGCCGGTGGTGCTCGACCTGTTCCTCGCGTTGAACATCGCGATGGCGGTCCTGTTGCTGCTCACCGTCATCACGTTGAGCGACACGCTCGAGCTGTCGATCTTTCCGGCGCTGTTGCTGGTGATGACGCTGGCGAGACTCGCGTTGAACGTGTCGTCGACGCGGCTCATCCTGCTCGACGGCTACGCGGGCAAGGTGATCGAGACGTTCGGCAACTTCGTGGTCGGCGGCTCGGTCATCGTCGGTCTCGTGGTCTTCCTGATCTTGATCGTGATCCAGTTCGCGGTGGTCACCAACGGTGCGGGTCGTGTGGCCGAGGTCGCCGCCCGGTTCACCTTGGACGCCATGCCGGGCAAGCAGATGGCCATCGACGCCGATCTGAGCGCCGGCCTCATCGACGATGCGCAGGCCCGTCAGAAGCGGGATCGCATCGCCCAGGAAGCCGACTTCTACGGTGCGATGGACGGTGCCTCGAAGTTCGTGAAGGGCGACGTGCTCGCCGGCGTGATCATCGTCTTGATCAACCTGTTCGGCGGTCTGGCGATCGGTGTCGGCCAGCAGGGCCTCGGGTTCGGTGAAGCCATCTCGACCTACACGCTGTTGACCGTGGGCGACGGTCTCGTCAGCCAGATCCCGGCGATCATGACGTCGATCTCGGCCGGTCTGCTCGTGACCCGTGTCGGCGGCGATGCCGATCTCGGTGCGGCACTGGCCGAGCAGCTGTTCTCCGCCCGCCGTGCGATGCGGATCTCCTCCTACGTCATCGCGGCGATCGCGCTGTTGCCGGGTCTCCCGATGCTGCCGTTCTTCATGGTCGCGGCGTCGCTGTTCGTCATCTCCGGCCGGGTGCCGACCGTCGAGGTCGAGGACACCGAGGTCGAGGTCGAGGTCGAACGTGATCCGACCGAGGTCCTGATCGACGACATGCGGGTCGAGCCGCTCGAGCTGCATCTCTCCTACGACGCCCTGGACCTCATCGACGCCGATCGAGGTGGCGACCTGCTCGAACGAGTGAAGGCACTGCGCCGTCAGATCGCTCTCGAGCTCGGCATCGTCATGCCGCTCGTTCGTACCCGCGACGACGTGGCACTGCCGGCGTCGACCTACACGATCGAGCTCGACGGTGCCGTCGTCGCGTCGGGTACCGCACCACGTGACCACGTCATGGTGCTGCCGGCCTCCGACGCCGACGACCTGCGGTTCCTCGGCGGCACGCGGACCATCGAGCCGGTGTTCGGGCTCACCGCCTGGTGGGTCCCTGCCTCGGCGTCGGATCAGCTGGCCGCCACCGGCGCCACGGTCGTCGACCGTTCCACCGCAGTGGTCACGCATCTCGCCGACGTGGTGCGACGCAACGCCGATCGACTCATCACCCGCCAGGACGTACAGCAGCTCGTCGACGGCCTGCGCTACGACCATCCGATCCTGGCCAAGGACGTCGACAACGAGGTCATCCCGCTCGGCACCCTGCACCGAGTCCTGCAGGGTCTGCTCCAGGAAGGTGTCTCCATCCGTCAGCTGGCCCGCGTCGTCGACGCCGTGTCCGCGACGAAGGGCCAGCCGCTCGAGGACATGATCGCCGCCGCTCGCGTGGCACTCGGCCCCGCCATCGTGCGCGCCGTCAACTCCGGCAACGAGCTGGCCGCGATGACGATCGACCCGGTCGCGGAGGTCACGCTCCACGAGGCGCTGCGCGAGATCGACCACGAGCGACGGCTGGTGCTCAACCCCGAACAGGGTGCGGCACTGCTCCAGGAGGTCGCCGTGGCGGCGGACGCGGTGATGGTCGGCGACCCGACCCCGGTCGTGATCTGCGGTCCCGGATTGCGCCGTCCGATGCAGCGATTCCTCATCGCCGGAGGAGTCGAGGTTCCGGTCCTTGCCTATCCGGAGATTCCGCCGACGATCAACATGACGAGCATTGCCGTGATCGGCAGGGCAGCCATGGAGTCCAACGGGTCTCCGATGATGTCACTGCGCAACCACAGCGATCTCGCCGGGGACCGGGTCTAGGACAGCGAGGGAACTGATGAAGCCAGAGACCACCATCGATGACGTCGGCGGCGGAATGCTCGTCGTCGAGGCGCCGAGCGTCGAGGACGCACTGGCCGCCGTCGCCGAGCAGATCGGCCCTGAAGGCACGATCATCAGCGCCGAGAAGGTGAGCCGTGGCGGTGTCGGCGGCTTCTTCGCCAAGGAGATCTACCGCGTGAGCTTCCAGACGACGCCGCAGGACGCACCCGCACCACTCATCGACGTGCGCGCCGTGGTCGACAACGCCGCAGCGCTCGCCGCCGCGGACGACCAGGTCCTCGACCTGCGCGATGGTGTCGACGCACACACGCCCGCCGCTGTCGACCGCGTCCTGCAGTGGGAGGAGCCGGCCGCTCCCCCGGTTCCGGCGACGTCACCCGCGCCGTCGACCGCGACCGCTCCCTCCACGTTCGGCGAAGCCCTCCGAGCGCAGCTCGAAGCTCGCAACGAGACGGCGACCATGCGGACGGCTCCCGCTCCTGTCGCCACACCAGCTCCCGCCGCTCCTGGCCCCACCGCTTCGGCTCCTGCCCCTGCCGCTGTCGTCGCGACGCCGACTACTCCACCGACTGGGACTCCCGCCGGCGATCTGCCGTCCGTCGCACCGCGGCGACAGCAGGCAGCGACCGCCGCGTACGCCGCACCGGCCCGGGTTGCCGTGGACACTGCACCTGCCACTGTGGACACTGCCCCGAGCGCGACCGCACGCGCCGGCCGCAACGCTCTCGCTCACTCGCCCGCCGGCACGATTCCCGGTACCGGCTCGGTGAAGTGGAACGCCGATGCGCTCTCGCGCCTGGGTCTGCCGTTCTCACTGATCCAGCCGCTCGCCGATCTCGACGCCAGCGATGACCTCGGCTGGGTCTACCGCCTGTCGGAGCTGCTCGCGCCGCTGTGTGGCGGGCTTCCGACCACCGCGACGTTGCTCGTGGGTCGCCGCATGAACGTGCTCGCACAGGCGCTCGGTGTCCGGGTCCTCGAGGCATCGTCGGCCATGACCGCCGACGTGTCGGCACTCGAGACCGATCTGACTCGTCCGTCGTTGCCGTTCATCGACACCGCCCGTGGCGATCGTGGACTGCACGTGTTCTGCGGTGCACCGATCGAGTCGACACCGCAGCACGTCGAGCTGATCTCCTTCGACGAAGACCACCTCGGTGCCGCACTGCATCTCGCGCTCGCCACCGGAGCACCGCTGGGCTACTGCGTGCGGGGCGACGACCTCGTGCACGTGACGCCGTTCGAACTGGCACTGTCGGTCCGTAGCCGACTGCAGCGGGTCTGATCGATGGCAGCTGTCCGTCGCGTCCTCGTCTGTTGTGGCCTCTCCGCGATCCTGTGGCTCGGAGTGCTCCTCGTACAGGGCGACATCAGCCTCGCTGACGCGGGTGTCCGAGCGATCCTGGCTCTCGTCGTCGTGATGGTGCTCGTCCGGGTCGTGGAGGCATCACTGCGTCTGATGGTGAGCAGCCTGGAGCGCCAGGCGTCCTGACGTTCGTGAGCGGATGGCTCAGACCTTCATCTCTTCTTGCGTCGACACCGTCGGCATCGCGTTCGCACGGATCAACGTGATGGCCGCCCAGACGACGCTGGGATCGAGCTGTGTTCCCGCCACCGACTCGAGCGCGTCGCACAGCGCCCGGTCCGTGTCGCCCTTGCGATAGCGGTCCTCGACGAAGTCGGCGACGGCCACGACCCGCGCGGTGAAGGGGATGTCGTCACCCTCGAGGCCGTCCGGGAAGCCGGTGCCGTCCCAGTTCTCGTGATGATGTCGAATGGCACTCACGACGTCCTCGCTCGTGGAGAGCTCGACGTAGGCGGCTCCGGTCGCGGGATGTGCCTTGTACCGCTCGAGTGCCTCGCCACTGAGGTCGTTCGGGTCGATGCCGACATCGTCGTCACCGAGCAGCATCTGTCCGATGTCGTGGAGGCGGGCCGCCAGCCGCAGCCGGATCAGATCGATGCCGTCGACACCGACCTCGCGGCCGATGGTCAGGCAGATCTCGGCGACCCGGTCGTGATGATCGCGGCCGTGGTGTGAGGAACCGTCGACGTGGTCGACGATGGCGTACATCGCATCGATCTCGGTCGAGTTCGCCTCGGAGAGAGCGAGCTCGTCACCACTGACGACACCACCCATGTCGCCGGTGGACAGCGTGGCCCGTTCGGCGAGCTCGCGCAGGGTCCGTGGTTCGTTCGCGACCTCGGGTCCGGCGTGACCCACGGCGAGGCGGATCGGTTCGTTGCCGATCGGGGCGAAGGACTCAGCCGCGGCCACGAGACGACGACACAGGACGGTCGCCTCCTGGTGGGCCATGTTCGGGGCGATGAACGCGAACTCGAGCGGCTCGAGCTGGAACATCTCGACCTTGGCCTCCAACATCACCTGCTGCAGGCGCATCACGAAGCGCCGGCGGAACAGGTCCATCGACTGCTGCTCGAGCGCGCTGTACAGCGTCGGGGCCTGCACGATCCGCAGGAAGGCGATCCTGGGGAGCGACTCGCCCTGGGTGAGGTCGGCGAAGCGAAGTGAGAACGCGGCGCCGGTCGGGAGGTTGGTGATCGGGTCGACTCGGGAGTGAAGGCGGCCGCCCGACGCTGCACGTTCGATTTCGTACGCGAAGCCGCTGAGCAGCGGCTCGGCGTCGGGCTCGCGGACGTCTCGTGACATGCCGTCCTCGTCGACGGGCAGCGTGCCCGGGCCGGCATCTGGCTGGAGGCGCCTCAGCGTTGCCTCGTTGCCTTCGGCGATCACGTGGTTGGCGCCGAGGCTCACGAGGGCGCGAGCGGTCTTCTCACCGCCGGCGTGGCAGACGACGACGATCGGTGTGTCGCTGCCCGACTCGGTGAGCTGCTGCATGACCGACGCCATCCGGATGCGCGGCAACCGCGTCGAGATCACGACGAGCGATGCCGACGGCACCGCGTCGAGGCCCTCGGTGATGTCCGAGGCCATGGCGGCGGCGATGCGCTCCTTCGAAGCACGCGCGAGCCACAGGGATGCGATGGCGACGGTCGACATGTGTGCCCATCGGCAGTTGGCCGGGGCGGGTTGAGTGAACGGGTCAGCCGGTGGCGGACTGCTCGTCGCCGTCGGCGGCTTCCATACGAGTCATCCAGGTGGACCGCGTGGCCATCGTTGCCAGATAGGCGGCGCGTCCTCGGCGACCCGGAGCGTCCTCGGGCACTTCGGCCACGCCCTGGTACAGGGTGGTGAAGAAGCCGCGCATCGAGTTCACGGCCTCGGCGCGGATCTGGCTGACGCGAGCCTCGGTGACGCCGAGGTCGTTCGCGATGGTCTGCAGCATCTCGCCGTCGATGTAGTAGCGCATCACGACATCGCGCTGGAGGTCCGGAAGACCTTCCATGGCCGAGCGCAAGGTGCCGAGCATCTCGCGCTTGGCGAGGTGCTCGTCGGGCAGGCGCTCCTCGCTCTCCTCGACGATCCGCTCGCCGAGGGACACCCGATCGGGGTCTTCCTGGTCGAGGTGCAGCAGCGAAGAGGTGATCGACGCCGACCGGCGCTGGATGACCTCGTCGACGCTGATGTCGAGCGCATGCGCGATCTCTTCGTCGGTCGCGTGGCGACCTTGTGCGACCTCGATCTTCTCCTCGACGTCGCGCAGCTCACGCATCTGGCGGCGGAGGCTGCGCACCGCCCAGTCACGCTTGCGTGTGGAGTCGATGATCGATCCGCGGATGCGGATCGTGGCGTAACGAGCGAACGGCACGCCGGCATCGGGGTTGAACGAGCGGGACGCTTCGACGAGGCCGATGGCTCCGGCGCTCCACAGCTCGCTGCGGTCCACGTGACGTGGGTACCTGGTGGCCAGCTGGTTGACGATCTGCTGCACCAACTCGATGTGGTCGGCGGCGAGGTCGTTCATCTCGAGGTGTTCGCCCCGGCGGGCACCTCTCTCACGTTGCACCATCGACGCCCTCCCTCTGGGTCTCGATCTCGGCGATCAGTTCGTCGGCGGCTCTTCCGTGGAGTTGAGCTGATTTCTCGACAATTCGCCGGGATCGACGGGAGCACACAGTGTGGCGCACTGACCACGCGCTGCTGCGGACCCTGTCGGAGCTTTGCTGATGGACCACACGGTCGACGGATACCACGTGAAGGCCGCGATGTCCGCGAGGGCGCGCACGACCAAGGCGAGGAGGTGCAACTGATGCCGATCTCCGACGTGATGGCGCGCATCGGTGAGATCCAACAGCGCTTCGGTGTCCAGTCGACGCAGTTCCGCCTCGGGCCCTCCCCTGCCGACATGTCGCCGATCGCCTCGGTCGACGAGCTGCCGTTCGTCCCCCGCGACGTCGGCGGCCCTGCCGCAGCCGGGATCGCCGAACAGCTGTCGCTCATGCGAGCCGACCTCGGTCTCTCCCCGACACAGGTCCTCGAGATGACCGATCCGGTGCCGGCCGGCGGTCGACTCAGCTCCGACTACGGCCTGCGTTCCGACCCGTTCACCTCCGAGACCCGCATGCACCGCGGTGTCGACGTCGCCGCACCGATGGGCACGCCCATCCACGCCGTCGCCGGCGGCACGGTGACCTTCGCCGGTGAGATGGGTTCCTACGGCGAGATCGTCATCATCGACCACGGCAACGGCATCGAGAGCCGATCGGCCCACCAGGCCTGGGTCGACGTCGTCGTCGGTCAACAGGTCGCTGCCGGCGACGTGATCGGCGCGGTCGGCTCGACCGGCCGATCCACCGGCCCCCACCTCCACTTCGAGATCCGGGTCGACGGTGAGGCCGTCGACCCCGAGCCCTGGTTCTCCACCTTCGCCGGCCATGACGTCGGCCACGACCACGGCTGAACCTGATCGGACTCACTGATGAACGCTGGCCACCCCCCCACGCCGGACGCGAACGACACACCGTCGGCACTGCCGGACACCGGCTCGATGAGCCTGCCCGACACAGCCTCGACGGTCCTCCCGGACACAGCGACTGTCGCGATGGTCGACGCCATCTCCGCCGAGGGTGACGCCCTGGAGCTCGTGCTCACTCGTGCCCGCGGCGTTCTGATGCTCCAGACGGCCGGACAGTTCGACCATCTCGAACGAGCCGTGCGCGACCTCGACAGCGCATCATCCGCGCTCGCGTCGTCGTCGCGTTCGCGTGAGGCCGCCGTGGAGAAGGTGCTCGGCCCGGTCACCGATCGCCATCAGCTCGTCGAACGCTGCCCCGAGAACGTCAGTGCTGTCGTCGCCGAAGCCGTCGCACGCCAGCACGTCACCCTGCTCGAGGTCGGCGAGGTCAGCCGAGCGATCACCGAGGGAGCGAACGCGGCGACTCGCTCACTCCAGCAGCGTCGACGCGAACTCGACCGTCAAGCCTCCGGCAGCGTCACCTACGACGCGCCGTATCGATCCTGAGGTCAGAGCTGGTCGCGGCGGGCCTGGAGCAGCGGTGACGCGAGGTCCGCTGAGCGTGCCGCGGCCGCGTTCTCCTCGACGACCTGGCGGTAGATCTCCTCGCGGTGCACCGTCACCGAACGCGGCGCGTCGATGCCGACACGGACCTGGTCACCACGCACGTCGATGACCCGGACGGTCACGTTGTGACCGATGACGACGGCCTCGCCCTTCTTGCGCGACAGCACCAACATCAGAGATCGACCTTCGCTCGCAACGGCCAGTCCGAGTCGGCGAGGACGATCTGGCGTGCGTCGAGGGTCTCGGTGTTGACGACCAACGGGCCCATCAGGTTCACGTGAACGCAGTGGTTCTCGGCGTCGAGCGTGACAGGGCTCAGCAGGAGGACCTGGCTGGGGTCGCTCACACCGAGCTCCTCGAGCTCGTCGTCGGGCAGATCGGGTGCGTAGTCCGGGAACAGTTCTCCTGGCGCGGTCACGACGATCGACACGGAGCCATCGACGGAGCGCAGCAGCTGGAACAACGCGTCCGGCGGCGCATCCGGACTCACCTCGGTGAGCACGAACTGGGTGGCCGCGGGCAGTCCGATGATGCCGTCGCTGAAGCGCAGGATCGCTGGTTCGTCCATGGTCACCGCTTCATTGTCGCTCGCCGTGGCGTGCGTCGGGGTGATCATCGCAGGTAGTTCATGAGGGTCGGCTGGATCGCACGACCCACGGCACCGAGCGTCGCCTGGAGCGCGACCTCCTGCGTCGTGATCTCCATGACGGCTTCGGCGAGATCGACGTCCTCGATCGAGGAGATCTGCGTCTGCAGCGTCTCGTCGATCTGGAGGTTGCGGGCGAGGGTCGTCTCGATGCGAAGACCCACTGCACCGAGGCGGGCGAGACCGTTGCCGATCCTGTCGGTCGCGCGGTCGATGGCGTCGAGGCCGGTCGCCACGACCACAGGATCACCGGCGTTGACGTCGGCGATGATCTGGTCGAGGACGTCGAACACGACTTCGCCGTCGTCGAACCCGAAGATCTCGTTGCCGGTCAGGTTGACCTGCACGTCGTCGGTCTCGGAGATGCGACGGTTCACGGCACCGGTGTCGCCGTTGTAGACCCACGCGCCGAACGAGAACGACACGGCAGCCGCACCGGCGTGACCGGAGAACAGACCCTGGCCCAGATAGTCCGAGTTGGCGAGCTCGACGAGCTCGTCGCGCAACGACGCCAGCTCTTCGCTGATCGCGTTGCGCTCCGTCGCCTGCAGCGTGCTCGACGCCCGGATGGTCAGATCGCGGGCACGGCGCAGCGACGTCAGCATCTGCTGCAGCTTCGAGTCCGCCAGGTTGATGCGGGTCGTTCCGTCGTCGCCGTTGCGGTTCGCCTGTTCGAGGGCACGACGCTCCGAACGCAGCGCGAGCGAGGTGTTCATACCCGCGACGTCCTCGGAGGACCTCGTGAAGTTCTTGCCCGTCGCCAGCCGGTTCTCGGCCTGTTCGAACGACGCGAGCCGCGACTGGAGGTGGTTCATCGTCCGGTCGACGATGGATTGGGTGGAGATCCTCACGGTGTCACCTAGCGACCGACGATGCCGGTCCGGTTGATGAGTGTGTCGAGTGCCTGGTCAGCGGTCGTGACCACGCGTGCCGCAGCTTCATAGGCCCGCTGATAGCGGATCAGCTCGATCATCTCCTCGTCGAGGTTGATGCCGTGAGCTGACTCCCGAGCGAGCTCGGCCGAGGCGAGCAGGTCACCTTGGGCAGCCGCAGCCGCTTCGGCTGCCGAGGTGCGGCTGCCGACCTCTGCGACGAACGCTCTCGCCGAGTCGAGCAGCGAGGCCGTGCCACCACCGGCGACGAGCGAGTTGCGCAGCTCGGCGATCGCCGTCGCGTTGTGGCCGTTGTGGACCGGGAACGGTGTGCCGTCGATGCTCGACACGGCGAGATCCGCGATGTCGCTCGTCGTGACGCTGAGGGTCGCAGCGACCTCGCCCGGCACGTAGTTCAGGAGGGTGTCGCCGGGTACGCCGCTCGCCACGAAACCGGACTGATGCTGGGCGTTCAGCGCGTCGTACAGGTCGCTGGCGAGCTGGTCGAGCTGCGACGTGATCTCCGTAGCGTCGTCGCTGACGAACATCTGCAGGCCGCCGACCTCGCCGCTCGCCTGCAGCGCGTGTCCGCTCGAGTGCAGCAGCTGGTTCGTCGTGCCGTCCCAGGTCAGCGGACGAGTGACGCCGCCGTCGACGAGCGACAAGCCGTTGAGGCTGACGCGAACGGTGCCGTCCTCCTGGGCGGTGATGCGCGCACCCAGGTCGGTGACGACGTCGTCGAGCAACAGATCTCGACGGTCGATCAAGTCGTTCGGGGAGTTGCCCGTGGCGCCGGCTCGCAGGATGGCGGCGTTCAGCTGGGCGATCTCGGCGAGAGTGTCGTTCGTGCTCGTGAGCTTGCTCGAGATGCGCACCCCGGCGTCCTCGACGAGGTCTTCCATGCCGGTGGCGATCGAGTTGAACCGACCGGTCAGCACTTCGAGCTGATTGAGCACGGCGGTGCGACGGCCGTTGTCGGTCGGGTCGAGCGCGAGGTCCTCGAAGCCGGCCCACAGGTCGTCCAAGGCGCTCGTGAGACCGAAGTCGGGTTCGGCGAGCAGCGACTCGGCTCGGCTCAGCATCTCGCCGTTGATCTCGAACGACGCTGCCTGGGCCATGGCGCTGCGCGCCCGGTCGTCGAGGAAGCCGTCGCGCACCCGCGAGATGTCCTCGACCATCGTGCCCTGACCGAGTCGGCCGACGATGATGTCGCGCGACGGCGCCTCACGCTGATCGACCCGCTGGCGGGTGTAGCCCTCGGTGTTGGCGTTCGCGATGTTGTTCGACGTGGTGTCGAGACCGATCTGGCTGGCGGCCAGGCCGGTGTAGCCGGTGTGCAGCGACTGGATGGGCATGTCAGGCCCTTCCGTCGACGAGCACGGCGTCGGTGCTCGCCATGGCGTTCTGGCCGTAGGTGACGACGGTCTGGCGTACGTCGGAGTGGATCGAGGCGCCGATCGTGGAGCCGATCAGGTGCAGGTTGCCGCGGGTGGCGGCCAGCATCAGCTGGGCCGCGTCGCGTGCCGCGGCTGCGTGCTCGATGATCTGACGGTGTGCAGTGGTGGTCCTGGTGCGCCACGGTTCCGGCAGACGGGCGGCGATC
>JAHDHM010000026.1 GCA_020631315.1 Acidimicrobiales bacterium | reverse complement strand
GGCCCACGCCTTCCGTCTGAAGTGGATGCCGCACCTGCTGCCGCTCGCGCTCCGACGACGTGGACACCGCGTCGTCATGACGTACCACGAGCTGTGGAAGCCGGGTCGCTTCGGCCATCTGCCGAAGGCGGTCCTGCTCAACGCCGCCCACCGTGTCGCCACGTTCAGCCACTGGCACGCCGAAGGCATCAACCGCTTCCGTCGCGTCGGCCGTGTCGCCGACATCGTCGCCTGCGGTTCGAACATCGTGAAGCCGATCAGCGCCGACCGCATCATGCTGCGGGCCCGCTACGACATCCCCGCCGATGCGGTCGTGTTCACCTTCTTCGGCTTCATCATGATCGAGCACAAGGTCGACGAGCTGCTGCACGCGCTCGCCGACGTGCGCTCCCGCGGGATCGACGCCCGCATCCAGTTCATCGGCAAGTTCGATCCGGTGCACGACGGCTACCACCAGCGTCTGGTCCGCACCGTCAGCGAGCTCGAACTCGACGACGCCATCACCTGGCACGGCCGTGTGATGGACGACCTCGACGTCGGCCGCCTGCTCAAGCTCAGCGACGCAGGTGTCCTCCCCTACGACACCGGTGTCGGCGAGAACAACGGCGCCTTCGCCGCCCTCGCCCACTACGGCGTGCCGACCGTCACCACGCGGGGCGACCGCTCCAAGGTGATGGAACGCATGGAGATCGCCTCGTTCGCCGAGCCGACCGCCGAAGGTCTCGCCGAGGCCATGTACGAACTCGCCGCCGATCCCGAGCAGCGAGCACTCCTGTCCAAGCGTGTGGCCGACTGGTCCGCGCGACGCAGCTGGGCGGCCGCCGGTGCGGCGTATGCCTCCCTGTTGACGGGCGATCCCGACCACGTGGAGGTCATCTGATGCCCAGCACCCAGCCCACCATCGAGCGTGGTGTCTTCGGCACCTCCGAGAACGACCTGCCGCCGTCGGGCATCCACGGCGTGGCCGTCTGGCCGGTCATCGAGTCGGCTCCGGGTCGTCCCGGTGCCGCGATGATCACGAAGATGCGTCACCGCCTCGCCTGGCGTTCGATGCGTCGCCACGCCACCCGGATCACCGAGCTGCGCCTCGTCGACCCGCCCAAGGGCGTCGAGAAGGCCATCCAGGCCGACCGCGCTGCCGCCGGTCTCGCACCGGCCACCGTCGCCTGATCACCTTCGTCGCCCCGTTCGGGGCCGAGATGCACGAAGCCCCCGCCTGAGGCGGGGGCTTCGTCAGTTCTGCGCCCGGACGAACCGGGTGAACGAGAGGAGCGTCAGCCCTCTTCGCCGTCGATCTTGTCGACTGCGTCCTTGACGGCGTCCGGCACCTTGCCGCCCGTCATGTCGTCGACCTTGTCGACCACGGTCTCGGCAGCGTTGCCGACCATGTCGCGTGCGCCTTCGGCCGCGTCCTTCGCCATGTCGACGGCACCCTCGGCCACGTCCTTGGCCTTGTCCATCGCGCCTTCGGCGGCTTCCTTCGCCTTGTCGAACAGACCCATCGTCGGTCCCTTTCACGTCACGACGTCGCCCATGCGCGACGCGACGGACGTTCTACCAGCTGACGACCGCGGTCTGCTCGCCCCGGTCGCGCCTCAGCGGCGGAGGCGTGCAGACAGACACAGCGCCGCAGCGGCGGAGGCGCACCAACGGACACAGCCTCAGCGGCGGAGGCGGTCCTTCCAGCGCAGCGTGGGCTTCTCGACCACGAACCAGCTGAGGAGGGCGACGGCGAACGAGCCGCCGAACTGGATGGCGACGAGCACCACGAACCGGGTGTCGGGCATGGCGTCCTTCACCAGCTCGAACACCGGGAAGTGCCAGAGATAGACGCCGTAGGAGATCGAGCCGACGAACATCAGCGGGCGCCACGACAGCAGACGGGCGACCGACGAGTCGGGGTGGCCGGCGATCTGGGCGATCACGAACACCGAGCACAGGGCAGCGACGAGCAGGCCACCGATGTAGACCCAACCTGCGGTCGCCGTCGCGACCGACGCGATCGCCAGCAGGAGACCTGCGGCGCCGACTGCGGGCCAGGCGCACCGACGGGCGAGTCGCTGGACGTCGGCGGCGGGCATGCCCGTCATGACCAGTGCGACGGCACAGCCGATGAGCAGCGCGTCGGCCCGGGCGTGCAGTGCGAAGTAGGTGTACTCGAGGTTCTCGGTCACGATCCACGTGATGGCCCGACCGATGGCGACAGCGACGGCACCGACCACGGCGACCGCCGCGGCGAAGCGTGGCGAGCGGCGGTTCAGCATCAGCAGGAGCGCCGGCGGCCAGAGCATGTAGAACTGCTCCTCGATCGCCAGCGACCAGGTGTGTCCGAACACGCCGAGTCCTCGCTCGACGATCATCGCCAGGTAGTTGGTGAGGTAGCCGAGCGTCCACGGGATCGTGTCGAGCGAGTTGCTGCGCAACTCGCCTTCGTCCCAGGCGAGCAGGATCGGCGTCACGATCGCGACCATCACGAGCAGGGCCGGGAACAGCCGGAGCGCGCGGCGGGCGTAGAAGAGCCAGACGTCGACGGTGCCGTTGCGGTCGCGCTCTTGCACGAGCAGGGCGGTGATGAGGAAGCCGCTGAGGACGAAGAAGACGTCGACACCGAGGAACCCGCCGTCCATGTAGGGCAGGTGGGCGTGGTGGACCATGACGGCCAGCACGGCGAGAGCCCGGAGCCCGTCGAAGGCAGGTGTGTGCTTGAGGCGCCATGGGCCGGCAGACGAGTTCGGCGTCGCACGAGAGGTCGCCACGCCGTCGGCGACTGCGTCGGCCGAGGCCGCGACCGCACTCCGGCGCCCGAGCACGGAGGTGACGAGGAAGGTCACGTCAGCACGGCTGCGTGCTCCCTCGTAGAGGAACACCACGCCGAGGAAGACGACCACGCCGACGGCGACACCGGCGACCAGACCGCCCCATCGGGTCGAGGACCCCAGGGAGCTGGCCACGACGGAACCTGCGGTGACGCCGAGTGCGAGGCCGACGAGGGCGTCCTTGGTCTCGGCGAGGACATCGACATCGAGCTCACGCTGCGCGAGGCGCCACACCGGCACGTAGGCCAGCTGGAGCAGCACGTAGAACCAACCGAAGCCGGCGGTGCCCCACTGCCAGGTGGCGAGGGCGCCACCGGTCCAGGTCACGACCAGCCAGCCGGCCGACAGCCACATGGCGATCTTGGTGCGGCCGATCGCGTTGAACGCGTGGAACAGCGGCGACGTCATCGCCGTGGTCACGATGGCCGGAACGAACAGCACGAGCAGGTCCGAAGCCGGCAGCCACTGCGGGTCGAAGACGAGGGCCACGAGCTCCGACGGGGCGACGAGCACGCCGACGACGACGGGGAAGGCCACGAGCGTGTTCAGTCGGATGGCGCGAGCCGTCAGCAGTGCGAGGAGCGTCCGGTCCTCCTGCACCCGAGCGAGGCTCGGGAGCACCACGCGGTCGATCGCTCCGAGAAGGAGGATCGGCATCAGCACGAGGTTGTAGGCCCACGACACGTGACCGAGGGCGGTCAGGCCGAGGACGGTGCCGATGAACAGCGGCTGGAACATGTCGGTGACCGCGATCAGCAGACCTGACGCCTGCACCGGGAGCCCGACCGACAGGAGATCGCCGTAGCTGCCCTTCACGCCGCGCAGGCGCGGACCGCCTCTCGCTGCGAACCGCTGTGCGCTGTAGCCGAGCAGCTCCTTCACGCCGACGGCGATCGCCAACGAACCGGCACCCTGGCCGGAGCGGGCGAGGATCAGCACGGTGGCGAAGTAGCAGACGGATTCGACGGTCTCGATCACGGCGAGCGTGGCGAAGCGCTGCTGGCGCTGCAGACGAGCCGACGGCATGGCGCGGAGGAACCGAGCGCCAAGCGCCAGCGACAGCACACCGACCCAGAGGGCCAGCTGTCCGTAGCCGAGCTGCAGGAGCACGCTGACACCGATCGCTCCGCCCAGGACGCCGACGCCGGACATCCCGGTCACGAGACGATTGGCTGCAGCCCACTCCTCGACAGGTGGTTCATCGACCTGGCGCACGAGCGACACGGTCAGACCGAGATCACCGAGCAGCGTGGCCGCACCGAACACGATGAGGTTGAGCGTGGCGAACATGCCGTAGTCGGCGGGTTCGAGCCAGCGAGCGAGCAGCACGGCAGCCGACGCGCTGAGCAGGATCGTCAGCAGTTGTCGGGCACCGAGGAGCAGCGCACCGCGGGTCGACCGAGTGGCCGAGACGCCTGCGGCTCCGCTGGGGAGGGGTTCGGGACGGTCCAGCTCGGTGGGGGCCGCGCTGGCGGTCGACGGCGAGGTCGACAGCGTGGTCGCCGAGCGATCAGCGGAGGGCACGGACACGACTACGGCCTCCAGTGGTCGGCACCTTGAGTTCGTCGCCGGTCCGGCGAGCGGCTCGGCGGGCCGCCTTGAGGTCCCGGGTGCCGAAGCCGTTGAGCAGCGTCCACACGACCGGCACACCGCTCTTCGAGAGCACGTCGAGTGCGGCGCCGAGTCGGCGACGCTTGGTGATCTTCTTGCGGACGACGACGAGGACGGCGTCGACGTTCGACGACATGACCTGGGCGTCGGCGATCCGGTTCAGGTGTGGCGCGTCGATGATGACGAGGTCGGCGTCGGCCTGGATCGCACGGAGCACCTCGACGGTGCGGTGACCGTCGAGCACGTGAGTGAGGCCGTCGGTCAACGGACCGGCAGGCAGCACACGGAGGCGACCGGCCGAACCGCTGAGCGGCAGCTCGACCATGCCGGTCGACAGTGCGTGCTCGCCCGCCAGCACCGACGAGAGTCCGGGCTCCTGCGCGATGCCGAGACGCCGGTGCAGGCGCGGGCGCCGCAGGTTGGCATCGACGAGCACGACGTTCTTCCCACCGCGAGCCATGATCACGCCGAGTTCGGCCGCAGCGGTCGTCTTGCCCTCACGACGATCCGGACTGGTGACGAGGACCGTCTGGACCGGCGTGGTCATCGACCGCGCCTGGATCGCCGACCTGATCGATCGGTAGGCGTCCGCCGTCGCCGACACCGGCCGGTGCAACGTCGCCACGGCGTTGGTCCGCCTGGACAGCGAACGGTCCGGCGGACTGGCACCCAGCACCGGGATGCCGTGGAGTTCCTTCTCGACCTCGTCGCGCCGGCGGAGCTTGTCGTCGAGGAAATCGACCGAGAACGCGAGCGCGATGCCACCGGCCACACCGGAGATGACGGCGACGATGATCTGCCGGGTCGACGAGGCGCCGAGCGGGCCGGTCGCCGGCTCGGTCTCGCCGAGGATCGAGGGGCCGGCGCTCTGGGCACTCGCACCGAAGTTGACCTCGTCGGCACGGGTCTCGAGCTGTAGCTGGAGGCTGAGCACCGACTCGCGTTCCGCGATCAGCCGGGTCAGCTCGGGGTTGTCGCCACCACCGTTGATGAGCTGCTCGGCGTTCAGCGCCGAGTTCGGTGACGCGGCGCTGGCGAGAAGACGGAAGAACTCGACGTCGGCACTACGGCCCGACATCTCGGCGATCTGCAACGACAACTGGTTGACCTGATCGCCGTACAGCGCAGCGCGCGAGCTCAGGGACTCGGCGAGTGTCTGGAAGTAGTCGGCGATCTGGAGCTTGCGGAAGGCCACGTAGGACTCGGCGAACGCCGTCGCGGCCTTCACCGCCACGTTGGGATCGGTGCTCTGCACCTTGATCACCATGACGTCGGAGACGCCTTCCTTGTCCACCTCGAGCCGAGCGATCTTCGAGCTGTCCTCGACGCCGAGACGGTCCCACACGCCCTGCCACACCGGGTGCGTCTGCGCCGTGACGATCTGGGTGTCCATCGTGCGAACCGGGTCGACGGCCTCGTAGCCGGCGATGCCGATGACGACGTCGGCACTGGCCTCGGAGATGAGCACCTTCGAGCTCGACTCGTACATCGGCACGGTGGCGTTCACACGGCGGATCGTGGTGCTCAACGAGAGTGCGAGCACGATGGCGACGATCCACCAGCGACCTGCGACGACGCGAAGGACCGCGAAGACACCGAGGTCGTAGCGGTCGTCGTCGGGGATGCCCACCTGCTGGGCTGCCG
The DNA here is from genome assembly GCA_020631315.1 of Acidimicrobiales bacterium. The sequence goes on along the minus strand of JAHDHM010000026.1, from coordinate 11,693 downwards.
ACGGTGGGGTCGCGGTCGTCACCGAGGTCCCGTCGGCCGCGGTTCGTACCAGTCAAGCGGCGGACCAGCACAGCCGCAGGCTCAGCGGCGGACCAGCACAGCCGCAGGCTCAGCGACGGCCGCTGGCCTGGCCCAGCATGCGTTTCGTGGAGCCTTCGACATCGCCCCAGCGGGCGACGCCACGCAGCACGAGGAGCAGCACGGTCAGTCGGATGGACGCGTTGACGCTGAGGAACGCCACGTTTCGCTCGACACCGATGAGGATGTGGCCGAGGTACACCATCGCCCCGACCCTCGTGGCGGTCACGGGCGCGAACGTCCGGTCGAGCTTGCCGATCGCCAGACCCCAGATGATGAAGCCGATGAACACACCGGCGTCACCGAAGTTCAGCCAGAAGTCCCCGAGCATGGTGATGGCCTGGGAGGACGCGTTGTCCGGCTGGTCGGGCGCCATGAAGGTCCGGGTGAAGTACCGGCCCATCGAGAGCACCTGGAACTCGAGATCGAAGTACCCGGACACCACCGGGATCGCCGACACCGCCGGCTGCCACAGGGACTGGCCGCCCAGGTGGTCGTTGTACTCGGGAACGCGCTCGTAGAGGATCACGATCGACGTGATGCCACCGAAACGGCGCGACATGCCCTTCACGATCTGGGCGTTCGCCTCGAGCAGCGTTCGGTCCTCTTCGGCGGTGACACCGGCCTCGAAGTCGTAGGTGGTGAACGCCACGAGCGGTGCCTCGTACAGCGGGATCGTGTCGCCTTCGTCGAACGCGACACGGTTGCCCTGGATGGTGAGGAACATCATCAGACCGGCGCCGACGAGGGCGAAGCTCGTCCCCTTGCCCATCTTGAAACCGGCGCTGGAGATACCCACGGCCAGCGACACGATCGGGATGATGGCGGCTTCCTTGAACGAGGTGAGGATGCCGAGCGACGACGCGACGCCAACGAGCGTGTAGAGCTTCGGCCGGATCTCCGGCATCGTCACCGAGTGGTACCCGAGGGCGGCGAACGCCAGCAGGTACAGGCTCATGATGTTCTCGATGAAGCCCGAGTTGATGCCGCCGAACACCATGCCGGTTCGGCCGAGCAGCCCGACGATGCCGAACCACATCAGCGTGCCGATGCTGAGGTCGGGCACGTACTTGCGCGACGGCTTGCCTGCCCCGATGAACGCAGCCCCGAGCGCGAACCCGATGAGCGCGATCGTCGAGATGTACCAGGCCCAGATGAACGCATCGTCGCCGGCGGCGCGCACGAACTCCTGCTCGTTGGGGTTCTGACGGTCGTACTGCGTCAACAGGAGCCGGAAGGTGAAGTAGATCATCCAGCTGAAGCCGATGGCGATGCACAAGCCCTTCGACCGCTTCAGGATCTTGTTCCGGATGATGATGAACGTCGCCACCTGGGCGGGTGCGCAGATCATCGTGACGAGGGGGAGGTTCGACGTTCCGGAACCACCGAAGAGACCGATGATCACGCCGACCATCGCAGCCAGCAACGCGATCGCGGGCGCGGGAACGTCGGGGGTCCAACGGAGCCCCCGACGGTGCCGCCATGCCGGCTGTGGTGGATTCAGTTCGGCGGTCAGCTCAGCGGTCACGGCGTGGTTCCGTCACCTCACCCACTTGTGCGCGTGCCGCAGCCTCGGCACCGACGCCGTGACGCGATCACGAGCACCACGGGCAGCGGCTCGGCGCAACACCACGGTGGTGTCCGCGGCGACATCGGCCCAGGAGCGGGACGTCACGGCGGCGCGGCCGACAGCTGCGACTCGAGCACGCTCTGCGTCGTCGTCGAGCAGGCGTCGGATGGCCGCCGACAGCGCAGCGACATCGCGTCCGGGCACGGCAGGCGCCGCGCCGCGAGTGGCTTCGGGAAGGGAGGCTTCACCGGCGATCACCGTGGCCGTGCCGACCGCCATCGCCTCGACTGCCGGAAGGCCGTAGCCCTCGGCGATCGCGGGAAACACGAACAGCTCGGCTTCTGCGTACAGGGCCGGCAGGACCTCGTCGGGCACGAACCCGATGCAGCGCAGTCGACCCGGCTCGCCTCCGGCCTCCCGGACGAGGCGGTCGAACCACTCGGCTTCGTCACCGAGGCGGCCGCCGAGCACCAGCGGCGGCGTGGTCGACGGGTCCAGCCGAGCCCACGCCGACACGAGGGTGTCGACGGACTTCTTGGCGTCGAAGCCGCCGAGGTACAGCAGGTAGGGACCGGCGATGTCGAGGGCCCGCCGCATGGCGGCTCGCTCGACCGCATCCGGTGGGGTGGTGAACGCACGGCCCGGCGCCTCGCTCACGACGGTCACACGATCCGGCCCGATGCCGAGCACGCGCTCGAGCTCGCTCGCCGCGTGATCCGAGACGGTGATGATCTCGGTGGCACCGAGCATCGACGCGACCGAGGCGTACCCGAACCGGAAGCGACTGCGGCCGGTCGGCGCGTCGACCAGCTCCGGATCCCACTCGACGGCGTCGTGCAGGGTGAGCACCGACGGCGGTCCGACGACGGGCAGGCCACGATTGGCAGGGCCGAAGAGCACGTCGACGCCGAGGTCGTGACACAACTGCGGCAGCCCGACCTGTTCGCGACGCCACTCGCGATCCGGTGCAGGGTGATGAACCTCTGCCCCGCCGAGCACGCTCGTCGGCAGGACCATCGGCTCGTCGCTCACAGGAAGCAGCTCGACGCCATCGACCGACTCGAAGCCCCCGAGCAGTTCGGCCGTGTAGCGGGCGAACCCGCGGAGCTCACCGCTCGCGAGACAACGAACGTCGACAGCGACGCGCAGCGGCACGTCGGCGTTCGAGGCGTCTGGTCCGGTGTCGTGTGACGAGGTCATCGATCAACCACCGATCACGCTGTGCTCGCGAACGGCGTCCACGATCTGCTGCTCGGAGAACGCTCGGCGATGTGCCGCCCGGCCGTTGCGGACCAGCTCCTGTCGCCGCTGCGGCGAGGCAGCGAGTTCGACGATGCACGAGGCGAACGCCCCATCGTCCGGTGCCACCATGACGTCTCGACCCGATTCGAGGTCGAGTCCGTCGACGAGTTCCTCGGAGGCCACGACCGCCCGGCCTCGTGCGAGTGCCTCGGCCAGCTTCAGCGGCACACCGCCGCGGACCGTGAGTGGGATGGCGGCCACGTCGATGGCGTCGTAGAAGTCCTGCACGTCGTCGAGACGGCCCAGGTACTCCATGCCAGGGTGATCTGCGATGCGCTGCTGCAGCTCGTCCGGCAGATCCGCGCCCGCCAACACGAGGCGGGACTCGGGGACGGCGGCGATGACTCGGCTCGCGATCTGGTCGATCAACCGGTGTGCGGCGTCGAGGTTCGGACGGTACGACCAGGTGGCCAACATGCCGAACGAGACGGCCACACGCTCGGGTGTCGCTGCGGATGCGGCGGCCTCGGCCGGGTCAGCTGTGCCGCCGGCGGTCTCACCCGAGTCAGCAGCGTCGGCTGCAGCGACGGTGTTCGGGACGACGACGACGTGGGCGTCGGGAGCGAGTTCGCGGAAGCGATCGGCTTCGGCCTGGGTCGTGGCCCAGATCTCGTCCACGCGACCGGCGTGTCGCCGTTCCTGGCGACGACACGCGAGATGGTTCGCCCACAGACCGAGCCGATGGATCAGCCCGCCGTCGCTGGTGCGGGCCAACCGCTCGGTGACGTCGGTCAGGACGTCGGCGGCATCGGCGATGACCCGGACGCCGACGAGTTCGGCCTCCCAGTGGATCAGCTGCGACGGCAGCACGACCGCGTCGGGCTTGAGGAACCAGACCAGCTCCGACAACTGCTCGCGGCCGTCCGCCACGTCGTAGCGCATGCTGTACGGGTACGGCTCACGGGGCCACCCGGCCAGGCCGGTCGCGACGAACGAGAACTTCGACGCGATGCGCCGAGCGACAGGGATGTCGTGCTGTTCGACGCGTGGACCGAGGCAGGTCACCGACTCGGCGATGTCGTCGAGCACGGTCGGGTCGACCGACTCCTCGGTGCGTTCGGGAGTCGCGAACCACGCGACATGACTCTCGAACCCGAGCGCGTGGACGGCGCGCAGGTTCCCCATCATCCGCAGATGCAGGCCCGTCGAGTCCGGCCAGGGAAAGTCCGGCAGGACCGTCAGGACCCTGGTCACGAGAGCTCCGCGGCCAGGGTCTCTCCGACGGCCTGCTCGATGCGATGCGCCAGCGGAGCAGGGGCCCAGTCGAACGCGGCCCGCGTCATCGAGTCGTCGACGACCTTGTCCTCGAGCAGGCGGCTGAACTGGTCGGGGCGGAGTCGGACGAGGGGCGCCAGGGATGCGGCGCGATGGATCATCGACTCGGGCACCCTGAGGCTCGGTGTCCGTAGGCCGAGCAGCTCCGAGATCATCACGGTGAGCTCGTGGGTCGGGATCTGCTCGGGACCACCGACCTCGTACACCCCGGCACGAGCGGCAGTGCGACGGTGGGCGTGGACGAGTTCGACCACGTCATCGACGTGGATCGGCTGGACGAGCGCCGAGCCGTCGCCGATCTCGATCGGGAAGCGCAGGCGGCGCATCTGTCGAACGATGCGGGTGATGTTCACGTCACCACCGCGGCCGTAGATCATCGTCGGCCGGATCACCACGGCGCCCCGCTCGACCGCGAGTCGCTCGCGAGCCAGTGCCGCTGCTGTTCCGGGGGCCCCGTTCGCAGCGCCGAGTTGAGCCGACGAGAACACGAGCCAGCGGGGACCGTCGATCCGGTCGAGGATCCAGTCCACGGAGTCCTTCGTGAGCTGCGGCAGCATCACGACCTGATCGATCTGTTCTCCCTGGAGCAGCTCGTCCAGCGCCGCAGCGTGCGGCAGCGGCGTCGCTCCGGGAACCGTGCGGCTTCCCGGGCGTGCGGTCGGGATGACGCGGGCGCCGTCGTCGGGCGAGCTGCCGACGAGACACTTGCCGACGTAGCCGCCGGAACCGATGACGAGCACCGACGGTGCCTGGATGCGGGCCTCGATCGCCGGCGTCATGACGCGGCCTCCTCGTACCACTGGTGGATCTGGTCGGCGTGGGCGTCGAACGAGAACACGGTGCGGGCCCGCTCGACGGCACCCGCAGCGAGACGGCCGCGCAGGTCGTCGTCGCGCAGCGAGTCGAGGGCTGCCCGCAGCGCGGGAGCGTCGTTCGGCGGGACGACGAGGCCGGACTCGTCGTGCAGGTTCACCCAGTCGGTACCGGTACCGAGCGACGTGCTGATCGCCGGAAGACCGTTCGCCATCGCCTCGGCCATGGACAGGCCGAACGCCTCGGCACGCGAGACCGACGGCAGCACGATCACGTCGTGATCGAGGTGTGCGGCGATGATCTCGTCGTCGTCGGCGTCGTGACGCATGCGGACGCGTGCGGCGAGGCCCGGGTCCTGGGCCAGGCGGGCCTCCAGCGGCTCGCGGAGCACACCGTCGCCGAAGATCGAGACCTCGACGTCGGGCAGGTCCTCGATCGCGTCGAGGAGCACCTCGACACCCTTGTAGTAGACGAGTCGGCCGACGAACAGCACACGCAGCGGGCCGTCGAGCTTGCGGAAGGCACCCGGCTCGGGAGCGACCATGCGGGGCGACACGCCATATGGGGCGAAGCGGAGACGCTCACCGGCATCGGCGAGTTCCGGCGCCTTCATCAGGGTCTGCGACGACGCCAACACTCGGTCGGCCTTGCGGACCAGCGACCGCTGCAGCGGCCCGTACACAGGACCGAGCACCTTCTGCTTGCCGAGCTGGGCGTGGAACGACAGCACCAACCCGTGGTCGCCACGGTTGGCGATCGCACCGAGCTCACCGATCGGGTTCGGCAGGTGCAGGTGGATGATGTCCGCGTCGATCGTGCGCGCGGCGTTCACCAACGGCAACGAGAGCGGCATCGACAACGCACGGGTCGTCTCGGAGAAGCGATGGATCCGCACGCCGTCGGGTCGATCGTCGGTTCGTGTGTGGCGCACACCCGCCACGTACACGTCGACCTCGGCGCCGCGAGCGGTGCTCGCTGCGGCCAGGTCGGCGATGTAGCGCGTGATCCCGGCCGGGACCGGGGGATGCGCGTCCTTGAAGACATGAGCGATTCGCACGCAGGTGCTGTCGACCGAAACCGCCGCCACTCAACTGCTCGCGCGCTCCCCACACCCGAGCTCCGACGGTGTGAGCGCTCAACTCCGTCGTGAGGTGCGCCGAAGAACCACGAGACGTTCCGACTTCGTGATGAACGCCTTCAAGTCTGCAGTCCGCGTGCCGACGGGGACGGGGTGGCATCAGTCGAGAACGCCGCCAGGGCGATGACGCAACACGAGAACTCACGAAACATCTGGTCCAACCGCACCTTCGTGTGGGCGATGGACGTCCTCGGATTCGTGGCTGCCGTGTCGGTGGCGTGGACCCTGGCCCCAACCGCCGTCAACGAGTCCGCCTCGTTGACCGTCCTGTCGACGGCCGTGGTGGCGATGACCGTCGCCGGCCAGCTGACCGGCCTGCACCGTGGACGTTGGTCCATCGGCAGCTTCGACGAGAGCAGTGCCGTCGCAGGTGCCGCCGTCGCAGCGACCGCCGTACTCGCCGCGATCACCGCGCTGACCTCGGCAGCTCCTGGACTCTCCCGCCTCGCCATCGCCGGTCTCGGCTCGATGGCCACCATGGCGATGCTGCGCAGCCTCGTCCGCCGTCGCACCGAGCTCGACATCCTTCCCGACGCCAGCGCCACCAGGAAGGTCATCGTCTTCGGTGCGGGCGTCGGTGGTGAGCTCGCCGTGCGAGCGATGACCCGCGACACCGCCAGCCCCTGGCTGCCGGTCGCGATCCTCGATGACGATCCGTCCAAGCAGCGCCGCCGCATCGACGGTGTGCAGGTCATGGGCGATCGCAGCCGGCTCCAGAAGGTCATCGACCAGACAGGTGCCGAGGCGATGATCATCGCCGTGCCGAGCGCCAGCGGCCCGCTGATCTCGGAGCTGTTCGACCTCGGTCACTCGCACCGCCTCGAAGTGCGCGTGCTCCCCGCCGCCAGTGACCTGTTCGGCCGCAAGGTCCAGCTCGACGACATCCGTGAGCTGCGCGAGTCCGATCTGCTCGGACGTCACCGCATCGAGACCGACATCAACTCCATCGCCGGCTACATCAGTGGCCGGCGTGTGTTGATCACGGGTGCCGGTGGTTCGATCGGCTCGGAACTGAGCCGGCAGGTCCACCGCTACGGCCCGTCCAAGCTCTTCCTGCTCGACCGCGACGAGTCGGCGCTGCACGCCGTGCAGCTCTCGATCCACGGTCGGGCCATGCTCGACAGCGACGAGCTCGTGTTGGCCAACATCCGCGAGCGCGACCGTCTGCGAGAGGTGTTCGAGGACACCAAGCCCGACGTGGTGTTCCACGCCGCAGCGCTGAAGCACCTCCCGTTGCTCGAGCGCTACCCCTCCGAGGCACTGCAGACGAACGTGCAGGCCACCGTGCACCTGCTCGAACTGAGCAACGAGTACGGCGTCACCCACTTCATCAACGTGTCCAGTGACAAGGCCGCCGACCCGATCAGCGTCCTCGGCTACAGCAAGCGCCTGTCGGAGCGGCTCACCGCCCACATGGACGTCCTGTCCCCCGGTCGCTTCGTCTCGGTCCGATTCGGCAACGTGCTCGGCAGCCGCGGTTCGGTGCTCACCGCCTTCCACAAGCAGGTGCTCGCCGGCCAGCCGCTGACCGTCACGCATCCCGAGGTCGCCCGCTACTTCATGACCGTCGAGGAAGCGGTGGAGCTGGTCATCCAGGCCGGTGCCATCGGCAACGGCGGTGAGGTGCTCGTGCTCGACATGGGCGACCCGGTGAAGATCCTCGACGTCGCACGACGTCTGGCCGCACAGGCCGGCGCCGAGGCGAACATCGTGTACACGGGCATGCGTCCGGGCGAAAAGCTCTGCGAAGACCTGTTCGCCGACCGCGAGACCCGCACGTCCACCGCCCACCCGCTCATCAACAGCGCGCCGGTCCCGCCGATCGATCCACTGCTCGTGCTGCGGGCCGACATCACCCAGCCGGCCGACCCGACACGCGCCCGTCTCATCGAGCTGTGTGCCCACGAGGACGACACGGCCTCCGACGATCTCATCGCCGGCAACCCGCACGACCGCGACCAGCTGACCGCAGCGCCGATCGAGGTCACCACGTCATGACCGGATTGCTGGCCTTCGGCATCGCCCTCGGTCTCAGCATCTCGATCACCCCCTTCGTGATTCGGATGCTGCGCCGCGGCGCCGTGTACGACGTCCCGTCGGCACGCAGCTCCCACGTCATCCCCACACCCCGGGGTGGCGGCATCGCCACCGCGCTCGCCAGCCTGCTCGCACTCGCCATCGCCTGGGACGGTTCGCCGGGCCCGGCCATCGCGCTCGCCTTCACCGCCACCGGCTTCGGCATCGTCGGCCTGCTCGACGACTTCCACGACCTGTCGGCCAACCTGCGCCTGGTCGTGCAGGTCATCTTGGGCTCGGCCGGTGCGTTCCTCCTCCTGCGCGACGTGGACCTCCCGGCGTGGCTCATCGTCGGCATCGGCGGCATGATCGTCGTCTGGCTCATGTCGTTCGTGAACGCGTTCAACTTCATGGACGGCATCAACGGCATCTCGGTGGCGCAGACCGCCGTCGCCGGCCTCGCATGGGCGGTACTCGGCGTCACCGCCGGCGAGCAGTTCCTCGTCGTCGCCGGTCTCGCCCAGGCGGGCGCAGCCATCGGCTTCGCCCCGTACAACATGCCGACGGCCCGCGTCTTCCTCGGTGACGTCGGTGCCTACTTCCTCGGCGGTTGGATGGGCTCGATCGTGGTCCTCGGCCTGCGAGCCGGCCTCCCGCCGGAAGCCGTGCTGGCGCCGCTGGCGCTGTACCTGCTCGACACCGGCTCGACCCTGCTGTGGCGTCTGCGTGCCGGCGAGGAGTGGCGCAAGCCGCACCGCCACCACGTCTACCAGCGCCTCACCGACAACGGCTGGTCGCACGTGCGCACCGCCATGTTCGCCAGCGGCATCATCGCCTTGTGCGCGCTCCTCGGCGGCCTCGCCGTCGGCGGCACGCTGATGGGACGCCTGATCGCCGACCTCGGCCTCGTCATGGCGATCGTCGCCTACCTCGACTGGCCAGACGAGTCCCGTACCTCGGCAGCGTCACCGCCCGAGGCCGAGAGCACCGGCAGCGCCCCCGCCGGTCTCGCTCGCACCGACGAGGACTGAGCGAGCTCCCTCTGCGGAGGGGTCGGGCGGGATCGGGCGGCGTCGCCGAAGGCGCGGCGCCACCCCCCTCATCCGCCTCCTCGTCCCGAACGCGACACTGCGGCCACCCGCATCGGGGGCCGCAGCGTGCGTCACAGTCGGTTGTCGGCCGGGCCGCGCGACAGCGGCCCGCCACCCGGAGAGTCGCCTCAGGCGACGACCGGGGCGAGCTCGAAGCCCTCGGCCACCAGTGTGGCGCTGAGCGTCTCGAGCAGCGACTTCGTCTCGAAGCCCGGGAGCATCATCTCGAGGCGACGAGTGCTCGCCTGGAGGTTCGGACGGTCGCTCTTGCGGACCTTCGCCGGGTCGGTGTCGATGACCAGGTCACGACCGAGCAGACGAGACATGAAGTGGACGATGTCCTTCGCGTCCCAGCTGACGCCGGTACCGAGGTTGACGGTGAACGAGCCGCTCGACTCGGTCATGAGGCGCTCGAGCGCGATCGCCATGTCCTCGGTGTGGATGTAGTCACGACGGGTGTCCGTGTTGCCGAGCGGCAGGTTGTCGCTGGCACGGACGTAGTCGAGGATGTCCGGCACGAGGTGCGGGTTCGTCTCGCCACCGCCGACGGCGTTGAAGAAACGAACGGCGACCACGTCGGTCTCCGGGGCCCTGGTCCGATGGAACGCGAGGAGCTTCTCGCCCATCAGCTTGGACATGCCGTAGATGTTGTCCGGGTCGGTCGCGTCGTGCTCGATGTGGGCCATCGGCGCCGGCGTGTACACGTCGGCGGTCGAGGCGAACAGCACCTTCTCCGGCTGCACCGGCACGAGGGCGTCCAGCACGTGCTGGGTGCCACCGACGTTCACCGCGATCGTCTCGGCCGGGTGGGCCTTGCAGAACGGGATGAAGTGATGCGCCGCGAGGTGGATCACGTTGCGGGGGCCGATCTCACCGATGGCCCTGGCCGTGGCCTGGGCATCGCGGAGATCGAGCTCGACCACGTCGAGCTTCGGGTCGTTCGCCAGATGGTCGAGGCGCTCACGCGCACCGACGGCGAAGTTGTCCGCGACGACGACGTCATGGCCCTGGGCCAGCAGACGTTCGACGGTGGGGACACCGATGAAACCGGCACCGCCGGTCACGAGTACGGGACGGTTCGTCGTCACGACGACGTTCCTCCTTGCTTGAACAGCGGAGCGAGTTGTGGGCTCTGACGCCCTGCGGGGAACCCGAGGCGCTCGTAGGCGTCGAGCAGCCGATCGATGGCGGGTTCCGGCGAGTAGACGGCGTCGATCTGGGCACGGCCGGCGGCGGCCAGCTCGGCGCGACGCGGCGCGTCCTTCAACAACTTGACGGTCTCTTCGATGAAGTCGTCGTCGGACTCGGCGTGGACCGGGATCAGCTCACCTCGGTCGGTGAGACCTTCGAGGCCCTCGTGGTTGCTGATGGCGGGACGGCCGTACGCCATCGCCTCCAGCACCTTGATCTTGAAGCCGCTGCCTCGAGCCGGCGGGTAGAGCAGCGTCGAGATCGCACCGAAGAAGTCCTCGGGTCGATCGACGGCACCGAGCAACTCGGCACCCTCGAGCGGGAACCGGTGGCCGAGATGCTCTTCGGAGCCCCAACCGGCGACCAGCAGACGAGCCTCGGGGACCTCGGCGTGGATGGCCGGCCAGAGGCGGGTGAGGGCCCGATCGGCTGCCGAACGGCTCGGATACCAGTGCATCGAGCCGATGACACCGGCGATCGGCTCGGACGGGAGCGGCAGAACGTCGTAGAGCGACGGGTCGATCGACACCGGAACGACGTGTGTCTGCAGGTGCGGCGCCGTGGACTTGGCCCTGGCGACGAGACGGCTCGTGGCCCCGATCACGTGGGTGCTGCTGCGCAGGATCTGCTTGGTGGCCCGCTCCATCTGGGCACGAACGACCCGGGTGCGGCGGTCGAGTCCGACCCGTTCCTCCCAGTCGATGACCTCGAGGTGATGCAGATAGGTGACCGCGTTGGGCAGCCCTTCGGCGATACGCGAGGTGAAGAGATGTTCGACGTGAACGACGTCGGCGGTACGGGCGGCCTGCTCGACCAGCTCACGTAGCTCGGCGACACGCGTGTACTCGTTGAACGGCGTCATCACGCTGCGAGCACGACGCTTCACGACCGGCTCGGACTCGAGGGTCAGCGGAACGTGGACGAACTCATAGCCGGTGTCGGCGGCCAGGCCGGCAGCAGTGGCGACCTGCTCCTCGGACTCCTCGGTGCACGCGATGCACTGCACGTCATGTCCACGAGCAGCGAGCCCGGTGACGACGACATGCAGCCAACGGGCATCAGCCTTGCCGAAAGGGAGTGGGAGTGAGGGGGTGACCACAACGACACGCACGAATGACCTGTCGGCACGTGCCGGTCCTCACTCAAGCCCTGTCCCCGCGCTGGCCGTCAACACACGAAACGGGTGCTGAAGCAGACGACCGCGCTGCCGACGTGATCC
>JAHDHM010000436.1:651-2838 GCA_020631315.1 Acidimicrobiales bacterium | reverse complement strand
CCAGTGCGCCTGTCTCGTCGCGGCTGGTGCCGGCGTGGAACACCTGCACACCGTCAGTGGACTCGGGCAGTACGACGGGCACGCCCTTGCGTGGCCCGGCCGGGTACCCCTCGGCGCAGACGATGACGGTCGCCGCGGTGTCGGTCGACATGACGACGTCGACGTCGCCGAGCGAACCGTGCGCGGCGGCTTCCATCAGCTCGAGCAGGTCGCTCTCGAGCAGCGGCAGCAGCACCTCGGTCTCGGGGTCACCGAAGCGGCAGTTGTACTCGACGAGACGCGGGCCGTCGGCGGTGATCATGAGGCCCGCGTAGACGACGCCGACGTAGGGCGAGCCCTCGGCGGCCATGCCGGCCACGGTGCGGTCGAGGAAGATCTCGGCCAGTTCGGCCTGCATCGCCGCGTCGACGCCCGGAACCGGGGCGAAGGCACCCATGCCGCCGGTGTTGGGGCCGGTGTCGCCCTCCCCCACCCGCTTGTGGTCCTGGGCGGTGGCAAGCGCGACGACGCGTTCGCCGTCGGCGATGCCGAAGAGGCTGAGCTCCTCGCCGACCATCAGTTCCTCGACCACCACGCGGGCGCCCGCCGCGCCCATCGAGCCGCCGTCGAGCATGTCGGTGATGGCGGCGACCGTCTCGTCGCGGCTGGTCGGAACGATCACGCCCTTGCCCGCGGCGAGGCCGTCGGCCTTGATGACGGCGACCCCACCGAGCTCGTCGGCGAACGCGGTGGCGGCGTCGACATCGGAGAACGCGTCGCAGCGAGGGCCGGGCACGCCATGGCGCTCGGCGAAGTCGCGGGTGAACTCCTTCGACCCCTCGAGTCGAGCAGCGTTGGCCGACGGGCCGAACACGGCGAAACCGGCGTTGGTGAGCGCATCGGTGATGCCGGCCACGAGCGGCGCCTCAGGCCCGACGACGACGAGGTCGGTCCGGTCGGCGATGCACCAGTCGATCACGGCCTGGTGGTCGTTCACGTCGAGGTCGACGTTGTAGGCCTCGAGGCCCGCGTTGCCCGGCGCGACGGCGAGCTTGGACAGCTTCGGCGACCGCAGCAGCGCGTCGGCGATCGCGTGCTCGCGACCGCCCGATCCGATGAGCAGGACTCGCATCGTCACCCCAGGACGCCGTCGAAGCGCGACTTCTCGGTCATCTGGCTGAGCGTCACGGGCACCGGATAGTCGCCGGTGAAGCACGCGTTGCAGTAGCCGTCTTCACGCTCGAGGGCGTGCATCATCCGGTCGACGCTCAGGTAGCCGAGGCTGTCAGCACCGATGTGGGCGGCGATCTCCTCGACGCTGAGCTGGCCGGCGATCAGCTCGCCGTAGGTGCCCATGTCGACACCGAAGAAACACGGGTGAGCGATCGGCGGGCAGGTGACACGCACGTGGACTTCGGTGGCACCGGCCTCGCGCACCATGCGCACGAGCGGACCGGAGGTGGTGCCACGCACGATCGAGTCGTCGATCATGATGACCCGCTTGCCGAAGATGTTCTCGCGCAGCGTGTTGAACTTCAGCGCCACGCCCTGACGACGCAGCTCGTCGGTCGGCTCGATGAACGTCCGGCCGATGTAGCGGTTCTTGACGAAGCCCTCGTTGTACGTGATGCCACTGGCTGCGGCGTACCCGATGGCCGCTGGCATGGAGCTGTCGGGCACCGGCATGACCATGTCGGCCTCGACCGGGTGCTCCAGAGCGAGCTCGGCGCCGAGACGCTGCCGAGCCTGGTGCACGCTCATGCCGTCCCACTCGGCGTCCGGGCGGGAGAAGTAGATGTGCTCGAACGTGCAGCGGGCCTGACGTTCCTTGGGCTTGGCGCCCTCGAAGCTGCGGGCGACCTGGCCCTGGAGGACCACGATCTCACCTGGACGGATCTCGCGGATCTGCTCACAGGCCAAGGTGCGCAGCGCGCCGGTCTCCGACGCGATGACGTGGCCGCCGGTCGGAAGGCGACCCATCGACAGCGGACGGAACCCCCACGGGTCACGACAGGCGATGACCTTCGTGCCGCAGACGATGACGAGGCTGAACGCGCCTTCCCACTGGGGCATGACGGCGGCGAGGCGCTCCTCCCAGGTGGAGCCCTTGGCACCGGCGAGCATGAGTGCCAGCACCTCGGAGTCCGACGACGACTGGAGACCGGCGCCACGCTCGAGCAGCTCGTCACGGAGCTTGTCGACGTTGAC
>JAHDHM010000436.1:0-641 GCA_020631315.1 Acidimicrobiales bacterium | reverse complement strand
CGAGCCGGTCGTGGAGTAGCGGGTGTGGCCGATGGCGAGGTCACCGACCAAGGGGTCGAGCGTGCCGGCCTCGAAGACCTGCGACACCAGGCCCTGGTCCTTGTGGACCCGCACGGCGCGGCCGTCGGCGACGGCGATGCCCGCCGCCTCCTGCCCACGGTGCTGCAGCGCGTAGAGCCCGAAGAAGGCGAGACGAGCTGCGTCGCCCGAGGTGGTGGAGATGCCGAGCACGCCACACTCCTCCTTCGGACGATCGAGGTCGAGCGCCGTCTTGCCAGACGGTGACGGGTTGGATGCGCTGGTCAGTGTTGATTCGGTCATCAGAGACCCTCCACGACGGCCCGGATACGAGCCTCGGCCGGCTGGGCGCCGGGTTCGAACGTGAGATCGGTGAGCCGCTCGTACAGCGCGACGTAGCGGTCGCTGGCGGCCTGGATGACGGTGCCGGGCAGCTCGGGCGGCGGCCCGTCACCTCGGTACCCCATCTCGCGCAGGGCGAGACGAACGGGTTCCTTGTCGAAGCTCTCGGGCTCCAGATCGTTCGCCAGTCGTTCGGCGAGCGAGTCGGCAGCCCAGTAGCGCGACGAGTCAGGGGTGTGCATCTCGTCGATGAGCAGCAGTTCGCCGTCGGGGCCGAGGCC
>JAHDHM010000435.1 GCA_020631315.1 Acidimicrobiales bacterium | reverse complement strand
GTTCATCGCAATGTCGCTTGTGGCCGAGCGGTTCTCGCCCTCAGTCCAGAAGCGACACCGGAATGTCCACGATGCGTGCGCGGACCCATTCGCCGAGGCTCTTCGCCTGGGCATCCTGTCGGGTCGACGCCGCCACGCCGGCTCCCAGGAGCCCCCGCACGACGAAGTTCAGCGAGCGGAGTCGAGGGAGCCGATGGCGCTCGACCGACAGCGCCGCCGTCTCGGGAAGGAGCTCCTGCAGCCGTTCGATGGTGAGGTGCTGATCCAACCACAGCCACGCAGCATCCGACCGGGCGAAGAGCCCGAGGTTTGCGTCGCCGCCCTTGTCGCCCGACCGGGCACCGATGACTGATCCCAGCGGTGTCGGACGGGTTTCGCCGAATGTCGTGCTCGTCGGCGGGGTGAGCTCGAGCGAAACCGGTGGCCCGGTTGGGGCGGTTGAATCGACCATCACGACGTCTTCTCCGAGCAGGTGCACGTACTGCGGGACGAGATCGCGCGACACGGTGGCCGGCTGGTAGACCCCGAAGGGGTCGGCCGGCTTCGGCCCACCCGACAACCCGTGCATTCCCGGAATGCTGGCGAGTGCCGTCTGGAAGATCGCGTTGGAGAACGGCCGCCCGACCTTTGCGGGGTCCGCATCCTTCACCGTGATCGTCCAACGAGCGGTCGCCGCGTCGTTCGACGTCGGATCCTCGTGGTCTGTCCGGCTCAACGTGATGCTCACGTCGTCGAGCTCGTCCGCGGTGTACGGGAACGCGTCCCAGAAGACCGCTTCGCAGAGCTGGGCCTTGGCCTCGATGTCCAGCCCGACCAGGCCGAGCGTGACGGAGTTCCGATGGCCACCCATGCGATTCGTTGCCACCTTCAGCGTCGCCGGGGGTGGTTGACCAACCGTCCCGGACATGCGGACACGGTCGGGGGCCAGCTGTTCGAGAGTCAGCGCGTCGAACCGGGCGGTGACGTCCGGGCCGGGATACGCCGGGTTGCCGATCTCGTAGAGCATCTGCGAGGTCACCGTTCCGACCGTGACCGCGCCGCCGGTGCCATCGTGCTTGCCGATGACGCTCGACCCGTCGTGTGCAATCTCCGCCCACGGATAGCCGAATCGGGCCCGACCGCCGACCTCGTCCCACCCGTCGATCTCGGTGAAGAACGAGTAGTTCCCGCCGGTCGCCTGGCCGCTGCACTCGATGACGTGCCCGGCGGCGACAGCGCCCGCAAGCTGATCCAGGTCGGTCCGACCCCAGCCGTGGTGCCAGGCGGCCGGCCCACAGACGACCGCGGCGTCGGTCGTCCGGCCGGTGATGACGATGTCGGCGCCACGTTCCAACGCGTTCACGATGCCCCAGCAGCCGAGGTAGGCGTTCGCCGTGAGCATGCCGTCCGGATCGAACGGTTCATCGCCGAACGGACCGATGGCCCCAGCTGCGACGAGCTCGTCCATGCGACCGGTCAGGTCGTCGCCACCGACCCAGGCGATTCGCGGCGACAGCCCGAGACGATCAGCCACCTCGGCGACCGCCTCGGCGCAGCCGTCCGGGTCCAACCCGCCGGCGTTGGTGACGACCTTGATGCCCCGATCGAGGCACGTTCCCATCACCTCCTCCATCTGGGCGACGAACGTGCCCGCGTAACCGCCACCGGGTTTCCGAGCCCGAATGCGACTGAGGATGAGCATGGTGAGCTCGGCCAACCAATCGCCGGTCAGCACGTCGATCGGTCCACCCTCCACCATTTCGCGTGCCGCCGAAGCGCGGTCGCCGAAGTAGCCGGAGCAGTTGGCGATGCGAATCGGATCGGTGGCCGGGGAGGAGGTCATGTCAGCGATTCGCCTTCGGGTCGTCGTGTGGACACAGTGCAAGAAGGTCGGTCACCAGCTCGAACCCGAGCCCGAGTGCGAGACGGCGGGATGCCGGGTTCGACCAGTTGCAGCGATACAGGCCGCGTTGACCGTCGACGTGGAGGTCGTCCAGCAACGAACGAACGACGGCACGGCCCGCACCCTGTTGGCGTCCGGCCGGTGCAACGATCACTCCGATGTCCTCGAATGCCGGAGCGAGATCCCACGGGTAGCACGAGGCGAGCGCAACGATCTCGTCCGACGCATCGACCAGGGCAACCATGCGATCGTCCAGTTCCTCGAGGTCGAAGTCGGCTTCGTCGACATCGCCGGGATCGGCTGCCCCGAGCCAGGCGACCACCCGTTCGTTGTCGGTGCCGTTGGGTTCGAGGCGGACGGCGCGAAGGCCGATGGGAATCGGCGCGTCGTTGAGGTCTCCGGGGTCGACGACGTGGCTCAACCCACCGTCGAACTCCACCCATCCGATCGAGTCGGCCCATGCACGAAGGTCGTCAAATGTGTGGGCCCGTTCGGTCGAGCGCAGCGGCTCCACCAGTGCGGCGTGCTCGGGGGCAGCACGGATGATCGCGGCCGCTTCGACCGAATAGCCGACGATCAGGTTCGAGGCGGCGCGGTCCTCCTCGATCAGGACGTGTGTTGCCGTGGTCCCGAGATCGTCGATGCCAAGGCTCGTTCGAAAACTCTCGAGATACTGCTGGCGGGCGATGCTCATCGACGTTCCCTCCCGGTGTGGGTGTTGCCTGCGGCAGAACCATCGACCGAACGTTCGGTGGAACCGAGCGGCCGCACGAGCAGGTCATCGTGGAAGCCCTCCACGAGGTCGTGCCGCCAGAAGGTGAACCCGCACTTCTCGGCGACCCGCTGCGAGGGGGTGTTCGTCGGGTCGATCAGGGCGTACACCTCATGGCGCCAGAACGGGTCGAGTTCGGACGCCAACGAATCGGCCAGACACAACAGGGCACGCGCTGCCTCCG
>JAHDHM010000025.1:17626-17887 GCA_020631315.1 Acidimicrobiales bacterium | reverse complement strand
GGTGGTGGTCGGCAGTGCGACGGCCTCGTACTCGACCTCACTGGCAGCACCGGTCGACGTGTCGGCGCTTGCGAACACCCCGAAGGCGACGGCGATGAGGGCCACCACGCCCACGGCAGCACCGACGGTCTGGCTACCGGGCAGCGCAGCCGCCAGACGCACCGAGCCGGTGCTGGTGCCCTGTTCCTGGGTGCCGAGCCAGCCGCGTTCGTCCATCCACACCGACAGGGGCGGCATGACGACGAGGGCGGCCAGCAGTGC
>JAHDHM010000025.1:3769-17616 GCA_020631315.1 Acidimicrobiales bacterium | reverse complement strand
GATGGCGACGTTCAGGGTGACGATGAGGCCGAAGTCCCGCAGGAGGGGCAGTGGTGACACGATCAGCACGGCGAAGCCACCGATGGTGGTGGCAGCCGAGGTGAAGAACGCCCGGCCGGTGCGAGATGCGGCGATGTCCGTCGCGGTCTGCGGGTCGTTGCCGGCCTGGCGCTCCTCCAGGTAGCGGCCGAGGATCAGCACCGAGAACTCGGCACACGTGGCGATGACGAGCGGGCCGCCCACCGTCGTGAGCGGGCTCAGCTCGAAGCCGACCAGCGCGACGATCATCGACGAGGCGCCGACGGCGAGCAGCACCGGCACGAGGGCGAGCGCAGCCCGGGTGACGGACCGGAACCGCAGCACCAGGAAGATGCCGGCCAGGCACAGTGCGAGATAGGTGAGGGCTGCACGGTTGGCCGACAGGTTCTCGAGCAGACCGATGCCGACGGTGGCGAGACCGGCTGGCGTCGCCCGCACCGGCTCCTGTCCTTCGTCGAGCCCGACCAGCAGGATCGAGTCGGCGTCGAGACCGGCGGTCAGTTCGGCGATCCGTCGGTCGAGGTCGGCGGCCAGCTCGTCGACGAGCTCAGCTCGTTCTTCGAGGCTCGCCGGTGCCAGACGGAGGTTCAGCTGGGTCGCCGTGCGCTCCTCGTTGACGAGGGCTCGCTCGATGTTGGCGAGGGTCTCGCTGACCTCGGGAGCCTGCAACGCCGCAGCGGCGTTCTCGATGTCGTCGGACGTCGGCGCGAGCTGTGTGGCGCCGTCGATGTCGATGATCTTGGCCATCGTGTTCACGAGGCTCGACGACGAGATCACACCGTCGCGAGCTTCGGCGTCGACGATGAACTCGTGCAGCATCGTCACGACGGCCTGGTCGTGCACGTTGTTGGCGGTGACCCGCACGCCCAGCGTGGTCCCGAAGCCGGTCGTTTCCTCGAGGCGCTCGATGTCGGCGACCACGTCGGAGTCCTGGTCGATCCACTCGACCGGGTCGGACTGGATCTTGGTCTGCCCTTCGAGCAGCACACCTGCGGCGAACAACACGACGGCGGCCGCGACGAGCACGGTGCCGAGTCGCGGTGGCAGGCCACCGAGCTTCACCACGAGACGTTCGACGGGGGAGGCGTCACGGTCGCTGGTGCGCGCCGTCCACTCACGGATGCCGAGCACGGCGACGGGCACGATGATGCCGACGATCACCAACACGACCACGCCGACGGCCAGCAAGACACCGAAGTCCCGGATCATCGGGACCTTCGAGATGCGCAGCGCCAGGAAGGCGAGCACGCCGGCGATCGTGGCCGCGATCAGCGCCGGGGCCACGTTGGCGACGGTTTCGGCGATCGGGTGCTCGTCGTGGTCGAGTACGACCTCTTCCTCGACCCGGTTGTGGATCTGGATGGCGAAGTCGATGCCGAGGCCGATCAGGATCGGGAGCCCGGCGATGGTGACGAGTGACAGGTCGATGCCGAGCCAGCCCATCAGCGCGAAGGCCCAGATGACGCCGAGGGTGACGGCCAACAGCGGCAGCAATCGCCAACGCACCTGGAACATCAGGCCGAGGATGACGGCCATCACCAGCAGCGCGATCAACCCGAGGGTCAGCATGCCGCCCTGCAGGTAGTCGTTGATCTCGGCCAGGTAGACCGGCGATCCGGTCACGACGAGATCGAAGCCGTCGAACTCTGTGGCGTCGAGGAGTTCGAGCGCGGCCTCCGTGGCTGCGGACTGGCCGTCGAGGTCGAGGTTGCCAGCGAGCACGATGCCGCCGACGGCCACCGAGTTGGCCGGCTGGCCCTCGGCGTTGGGGAACGTGCTGGCCAACGACTTGCGGACCCGGAGATCACCTCGGTCCGGAGCGACGATCTCTCCGTCGACGTTCTCGTAGCCGGTGTTGTCGAAGATCAGCAGGTCGTTCCACTCGGGGTTGCCGATGCGCTGGTCCTCGATGGCGCCTCGCCGTCCGAGCGACATGGAGATGTCGGCGCTGCGCTCGGCGCTCCCTGCGTCGTCGCGACCGAGCGCGCCGGTGAGGGCGTTCGTGGCGGCGGGGCCGCTGACCAGCTCGTTGGAGAACGTCAGCGACGTCAGCGGTGTGATGACCGACGCGACGTCAGCGATCCGCGCGAGCTCGTCGTTCAGGCGGGTGAGCGTGTCGAGGTTGTCGCCTGCGAACAGGGAGGCGACGTCGTCCTCACCCTCGCTGACGAACAACAAGATGAGGGTCTCGCCGCCGAAGTTGTCCTGGAACTCGACGTTGTCGAGCGCGATCTGGGAGTCGGGATTGAGATAGCTGTCCTGCCCCGTCGCGAACTCGGTTCGGGTGAGGCCGATGCCGAGGAGCAGCGTGATGATCACGACCCCGGCGAGGACTTCCTTCCATCGCTTGCCCAGAGACACACCCGTCGTCCGCCAGAAGTTCTCCACGTCGCACCGCCTCGTCCCGTCGTGTGAGACGACAGACGTTATCCAGCGGTGCTCGAAAGGTCGACGACGACCTTGCCGGCGAAGGCGTTGGCCTCCATGCGGCGGTGGGCGTCGACCACCTCCTCGAACCCGACGACCTCGGCGATGTTGACCGCGTAGGTGCCGTCGGCCACACCGTCGACGACGCGCTGCAGCCGTGGCGTGTCGACCGTCTGGTCGAGGGTCTCACTCGAGTAGAAGCCGACGTTCGCCCTGTCGAACACGTCCCCGCCGCCGGTGGCAGCGGTGCCGTAGCTGTCGGCGAGGGAGCCGGCGACGCAGAGGCGCCCCTCGCCACCGAGCAGCGCCAGGTCGTCGGACAAGCTGATCGCGCTGGCGATCGTGTCGACGACGCCGTCGGCTCCAGCCGGCCAGAGACCCCGGACCTCGTCGGCGACAGGACCGTCGCCGACGATGACGTGGCCGAAGCCGCCATCGAGCAGCGCCTGTCGCTTGTGCGCGCTGCGAGTGACCGCAATGGTCTCGCCGCCGTCGGCGCGCACGAGCTGCGCGATGGCCCGACCCAGCGCCGAGGCGCCGGGCCGAACCACCACGTTCCCCGGGCGCCCCGTCGCGCCGAGCACGTCGAGGCAGCCCATCGCCGTGAACCAGGTCTCGGGTATCGCCGCCAAGGTCACGGGGTCGAGATCCGAGTGGAGGGCGAAGACGTTCGTGCGTCGCGCCAGGGTCTTCTCGGCGTAGCTGCCGTGATGTTCGCGGCCCAACCCTCCCATCGCAGCGGCCACCAGTTGGCCCGGCTGGAGGTCGGTTCCGCCGCCGTCGACGACGGTGCCGATGGCTTCGATGCCGATCACCTTGGGGAAGGGGACCGCGTCGCCTGAACCGCCGGCCCGAGTCACTGCCTCGGCCCGGTTCAGGCCGAAGGCAGCGATCTCGATGAGGACCCACCCGTCGGCAGGTTCGGGGTCGGGCAGTTCGACCAACTCCAGGACCTCGGGGCCGCCGGGGCGGCGGACCAGGTGCGCCCGCATCAGACCCGGCCCATGGCGTGGCTCGAGTTGACGCTCAGCTGGTTGCCGAAGGGGTCGGTGACGTCGAAGGCCCGGTGCGGCCCTCGGCGGACGATCGGCCCGGGATCGGTGCCGGCGGCGGCCATGTCTCGGTGCGCGGCATCGACGTCGTCCACCATCAGGTCCAGGTGTCCGGGGCCGCCCTGCGCGTTGACGACGATGTGGGTGCCGCCGCGCAGTTCGAGGATCGACATGCCGTCGAACTCCACGACCACCCGCATGCCGAGGTCGCCGTACCAGGCGGCTGCGGCTGCCGGATCGGCGGCATGGAGGCTGACGTGGCCGAGCGAGAAGCGCGGCAGTTCGTCGGGTCCGGGTCGACCGGGAGCGGTGGCGGCCTCGGAGTCGGGTCGATTGGGGGAGAGGATGGTGCGTCGCATGTGCGCTCGTTTCGTGTCGGGCTCTCGTCGAGAGCTGCTGTACACCGAAGCGCTACAAAGTGTTGCGTTATTCCACGGCTGCGAACTCGTTCGTCCGCAGGCGGTGCAGCACCCACAACTCCGATGCGAACAGCACGCCGAAGAAGACCAGTTGGCCGACCAGCTCTCCTGCGGTCAGGCCGCCCGTGAGCGCGGTCACGAAGTCGCCGACGTCGGTGATGAAGCGGGCCGACATCAGGCCCATGAGCATCATGCGATGTCGGGCGAGCAGTGATGCCGCCAGCGCGAGTCCCACGCCGATGTTGCGATTGCCGTAAGGCCCGACGGCGAAGTCGCCGTCGTCGTTGCTGACCAGATCGGGAAACTGGATCGTCGAGTCGAGGTGGGCCAGTGAGCCGAAGGCGATCGCGGCGAGTGCGTGGAGACCGACGATCACGGTGACCGCGCGGCCGAGAGAGTGACGCTGTGGTGAGAACATCGCTACATCATGTAGCGAAGTCGAGGGCGCTGCAAGTTGTAGCGAAGTGGTGTGGTCAGTGGGGGACGCCGAGCCGATCGAGGCACCGTTCGAGGGCGGCTTGGGCGGCCGCGGCATCGACGGCCTCGCCGAGCAGGAGGTGGCGGAAGAACAGTGGCCCGGTCAGCTCGGCGGTGAGATCCATCGGGTCGGCGCCGGCCAACTCTCCGCGGGCGACCGCTTCGGAGAACGCTCGGACGAAGGACACGACCAGACCGTCGACGTACTCGCGGGCGATGTCGGCACGATCGGGGTCGTCGCGGCCGACGTCGACGAGCGCGCCGAACAGCGCGCGCATCGGCCGATGCTCGAAACGGAACACGAGCTGATCCATCGCGGCGCTGAGATCGTGCGCGAGTTCGCCGGTGAACGGGGCGACGTCCTCGTCACTGGTCGCCTTGGCCAGCATCGCCGCGAGCAGGTCACCCGGCTGGGGCCAATGGCGATAGATGGTGGTCCTGGCGATGCCGGTCTCCTGGTGGAGTCGGTTCGCGGTGACGGCCTGTACGCCTTCGGTGATCAGCAGCTGGAACGCGGTGTAGAGCACCCGGTCGTAGGTGCCCGGCCGTGGCCCGAGCGCCGCCGACTGCCGCTCGGCCGGGCTCACAACACGACGGTCGGGTCGGGCACGATGTCGCGAGACAGCCATTGGAAGACCCGCCAACCGAGCTCGTCGTTCGACATGCCACCGGCGACATGACGGGCATCGTCCATCGGGATCGGCTTCGCCTCTCGAGCCTTCATGTGGACCTCGGCGACACGTTCGGCCATCACGAAGAACCCGACGGCGGCGCCGGGCCCTGAACCGGCGGTCAGCAGCCCGTGGTTGCGCAGGATGCACAGACGTGCGGCGCCGCCGTGCATGCCCTTGCCGACCATCGACTTCGCGATGCGGTAGCCGCCATCGGTCGTGTCGACTTCGAGATCGGTGCCCTCGTACAGCGCCTGATCGAACACGAAGGTGGTCGACTCCTGGCTGATCGGCTCCATCGGCCGGACCTCAGCGGAGAACGGCGTGCCCCACTGGGTGTGCGTGTGCGCCGCGCCGCCCACCTTAGGGAGCGAGTCGTAGATCGGGAAGTGGATGTGGTAGCCGGCGTGGTTGACGCCACCTGCCGTGGGCCCTTCGACGATGCGGCCGTCAGGTGCGACCAGCGCCAGGTTGTGCACCGTGGCCTGGTGGAACGCGATGCCGTAGCCGAGCACCCAGAAGTGGTCGGTGAGGATCGGATCGCGCGCGGTGATGTGGCCGTCACCCATCTGCCCCCACCGCTGGCTGGCGAAGATGCGGTAGCCGAGGGCGATCTCCCACTTCAGCAGCCGGCGCCGCTCCTCGGGGTCGAGTTCGGCGTTCAGTCCCGAGCCGTAGCTGATGTCGGGGTAGGTGGTCAGATCGAGCATCGCAGTCCCTCGCCGTCGTCGTCGATGTCGAACGCTACCGCTCCGACTCCGCGGGCGGCCGCACGTACGTGCCTTGTGCAACGGCGGTCGGCCGGTCCGGGTCGTCGGCCCAGACGCGAACGGACCCGACGATCGAGCGCCGGCCGACGGACTCGAGCACTGCTTCTGCACGGAGCTCCTCGCCGCGGCACGGTCGAAGGAAGCGGATCGACATCTCGCTGGTCACCGCCATGGCTTCCAGTCCGATTGCTCCGAAGCAGGCGTACCAGAGCGCCGCGTCGGCCATGCCGAACTGTGTCGGGCCCGACACCTGGGCCCCCGGTCGCAACGACGCCGGGTCGACAGCGCGCCGGACCCTGGCGTGGCGGCCGCTGATCTCCTCGACATGAGTGGCGCCGGCGGCGGCCGGCCACACCCTGGCGACGAACTCCTCGACCGATGACGGTGTGACACCGGGTACCGCAGGTGGTCGGTCGGTCGCGCCATGACTCATCGGGCCATCACTCATCGGGCCATCACTCATCGGGCGCTGCTCCATCGTCACGCGGGGCGTCCAGGATCGCGTCGAAGGCGACCAAGGTGTGCACGTTCAGTTCCTCACGGGTCGCCGCATCGGTCTTGTCGACGACGGCCGACGTGCCGACGAACACAGCTCCGAACCCGAGCGCGGCATCACGCGCCGCCCGGATGGAGTTGCCCGTCGTGATCCAGTCGTCGACGGCGATCACCCGAGTGCCGGGGTCGAGGTCGAACGAGCGGGCACGGAAGACCTGCTGCTCACCGCGCCAGGTCGGCGCCGAGGTGACCGTCGTGTCGGCGCCTGGGTGGTTCTGGCCGTCCTTGCGCAGCAGCACCAGACCGGCACCGAGCTCGCGGGCGACGAGAGCTCCGATGATCGGACCTCGTGCCTCGGGAGCGATCACGACCTCGATGCCTTCGTCGGCCCAGGGGGCAGCCAGCTGCGGGCCGAGCGCGCGGAGGGCGGCCGGGTCACGGAGCAGGCCGGCGACGTCGGGGTGGTCGTTGACCAGCGGGATGTCCGTGGGTCGGATCCCCGCGTGCTGGCGTTCGGTCACCTCGCCAGTCTTGCAGCAGCGGGGCGCAGGACAGGCGGCTCCGAGTGTTCCGGGGCGCGTCACCTTCTGTTCAGGTGCACGTGCGGGCCCATTCACCGACCCGACCTAGGTTGTCGCTCGTCGGAGGTGTCGCCCGCCCCTTCGCCTCCGAACCACAGAGCATCGGTCCGTTTCCCTCCTTCGGAGCCGATCCGCAACCGGCCCGGCCGAAACGGCCGGGCCGAGTCGCGCCCGGAGGGTGCGGCGAGGTCGGCCGGATGATGCTGCCGGGCCGAGTCGCGCCCGGCGGGAGGATGTGGGGTCGTTCGTCGAGATCGGCGAAGATGGCCGGACTCAGGGGGTGTGTCATGGCGGACACGTGGAGCGGCGATGCCGTGTCGTTGGTCGAGGCGTTCCGGGCGGGTGAACGCACACCCGTGGAGGAGCTCGAGGCGACGTGGGCGGCCATCGACGCCTCCGAGCTCAACGCAGTGTGCTTCGAGGACCGCGATGCGGCGCTCGACGCTGCTCGTTCGGCTGATGTCTCGTTGCCGTTCGGTGGTGTTCCCGTCGGTGTGAAGGAGCTCGATCATGTGGAGGGCTGGCCGGACACCGGAGGTTCGGTCATGTGGGCCGACCGGGTCGCGTCGTACACGTCGACCAAGGTGCAACGTCTGCTCGACGCCGGCGCGGTACTCGCCGCACAGACGACGTCGAGCGAGTTCGGTGGCCTGAACCAGACCTGGACGAAGCTGCACGGCGCCACCGAGAACCCGTGGAAGGCGGGCCGCACGCCGGGCGGCTCGTCGGGTGGTTCGGCAGCTGGCGTTGCGGGAGGGCTTTTCCCGATCGCGACCGCGGGCGACGGCGGCGGCTCGATCCGCATCCCCGCTGCGTTCTGTGGTCTCGTCGGGTTGAAGAGCACCTACGGCCGTATCCCGAAGGGTCCGCACGTCACGGTCGGCAACCTCACGGCCGTGCCTGGCTGCGTGTCGCGGTCGGTGCGCGACACGGCTCGATGGTTCGACGTCAGCAACGGCCACGATCGGCACGATCCCTACTCGTTGCCGAAGGTCGGTGGTTGGGAGGCCGGGCTCGGTTCACGTGCCGAGGAGTTGACCGGTGCCGGGGTGATCGTCGACGCGACGCTCGGTGGTGCGGTCGTGGCTGACGACACGATGGCCCTGGTCGACGAGGCGGCGTCGTTCCTGATCGAGCTCGCAGGGATGCGACGGGTCGATCACCCGATCGCCATCCCGAAGGGAGGCGCCGCATGGGCACTGTCGGGCGGGATCGGTCTCGCACTCGACGTCGACGGACGGTGGCCCGAACAGGCAGACGATCTGACCCCGCCGATGGCGGCCGGCGTCCGGATCGCCAAGGAACGTCTCGACGTGGAGACGATGGTCCGCTTCGAGCGGCGCCGCACCGAGATCTTCGAGGCGATGGCCGGACTGTTCGGTGTCGCGGACTTCGTGATGGCGGCCAGCAACCCCGATGTCGCGTTCGCTGCGAGCGGCGGGATCCCGAGCGAGTTCGGAGGCAAGCCGTCCGACCGCGGCAACAACGGCGCACTCACGATCCCGTCGAACATCTACGGCAACCCGGCGATCTCGATTCCGATCGGCACCGATGCGGCCGGACTGCCGGTCGGTCTCCAGGTGCTCGGCCCACACCACAGCGAGCCGTTGTTGCTCGAACTGGCACACCTGATCGAACGGGCGCGCCCGTGGCCGTTGGTGGCGCCCGGCGTGTGAGTCGCCGACCACTCACCTGAACCCCTGTAGACGGAGGAGCAACGATGATCGAGGATTCCGCACCGCGCCGTGTCGCGCTGGTCTCGAACGGCAACAGCTACGTGGGACCCGAGCTGTGTCGGCTGTTGGCCGAGCGCGGTCACGACCTCGTGGTCGGTGACCCGTCTGAGGAGGTGCGGGCGAGTGTCGCGAGTGCCGGTGTCGAGATGGCCGGCGTCGACGGCGTCGCCGACCTCGCCGACGAAGCGTCAGCAGCCGAGCTGGTCCGCGCAGGGCTCGACCGGTTCGGCCACATCGACAGTGCCGTGTTCTTCACCGGCGACATCGTCGGTGGGCGCTTCTTGAAGTCGACCCCGGCGGATCTCGAACGGGTGATGCGGGGCAACATCATGGCCCCGTACCTGGCGCTCCAGGCGGTGCTCCCACCCATGCTCGAACGCGGCGACGGGCAGGTGCTCGTCATCACGAGCGCCTCGGGTTCGAGGGACACGCCGGGTGCGCCGCTCTACTCGGCCACCCGGGCAGCTGCGAACCGGCTCGTCGAGAACGTGGGCATGGAGTTCGCCGCGTCGGGCGTGCAGGTCAACGCGGTCGGCACGAACTTCATGGACTTCCCGGGCTTCTTGTTGGGCAACCGGATCCGGGCGACGATCGACGGGCCCGACGATCCCGATCGCCGAGCGCGGGTCGAATCGCTCGTGCCGATGCAGCGCCTCGGCACGATGACCGAGTTCGCCCACTTCTGCACGGTGTTCGTGGATGGCACCAGCCGTTTCCAGACCGGTCAGTTCTTCGACTACTCCGGCGGCTGGTCCCGCTGACCACAGCGGACGTGTCAGAGCTTCGTCGGCTCGCCGGCGATGTTGTAGATCGCGATCGAGCGCTCGACCTCGATGTGCTTGATGGCCCGCCCGAACGTGCGCATGTGATCGGCACCCATGTGGTCGCCGAGGCGGGCGGCGTCGTCCCAGATCTCGAACAGGTGCACCAGGCCACCGTCGCTGACGTCGGGGGTGAACACGTACTGCTCGTTGCCCTCTTCGGCACGGGTGCCTTCCATGGCCCCCTTGGCGGCCTCGAGGAACTCGTCCCGGTGGGCGGGGTCCATGGCCATTGTGCCGGCGATGATGATCATCAGAGTGCTCCTGGTGGGGTGCGTCAGGTGACGCGAGACGTGGTCGTGACGTCGAGATGGTCGCCGGTGCGCAGCAGCGATGCAATTCGAGCCACGGCGCGGTCGATGTCGGCGAGCGTGTTGTACGTCGGGACGGGGGCCAGACGGAGGCCGTCGGGTTCGCGGTAGTCGCCGACGATGCCGTCGGCGCGCAAGGCGAGCGACAGCTGGCGAGCTTGCGGGTGAGTGAGGGTCACGTGCCCACCGCGCCGAGCGGGGTCGCGTGGACTGGTGACCTGCACACCGTGTTCGACGAGAAGCTGATCGGCGGCTTCGATGAGATGGCTGGTCAGCTCGAGACTGCGGCTACGCAGGGCGTCGATGCCGACCTCGTCGACGAGCTCGATGGCGGGCCCCACGGCGGTCACCGACAGGATCGGCGGCGTCCCGGCCTGGAAGCGGTCGATGCCGGGAGCGGCCTCGAATCGGTCGTGCATCTCGAACTGGGCGGTCGTGCCGAACCATCCGGCGATGGTGGGTTCCAACGTCTCGGCCCAGCGAGGGGCCATCGACACGAACGCCGGGGCACCGGGGCCGCCGTTCAGGTACTTGTAGGTGCAGCCCACGGTCGCGTCGACGCCCCAGGCATCGGTGTGGATCGGGACCGCGCCGACGGAATGCGACACGTCGGTGACGAGCACCGCACCGGCGTCGTGAGCGATGCGCGTGGCCTCGCTCAGGTCGAGCAGCGCGCCGCTCCTGTAGTTGACGTGCGACACGACGACCGCGGCGACGTCCGGGCCCATGGCGGCGGCGAGGTCGGCGGCGGACAGACCGTCGATCGGGTCGGCGCTGGTACGTCGGACGTCGAGACCAAAGGCATCGGCCACGCTGTCGACCACGTAGCGGTCGGTGGGAAAGTCGTGGTCGTCGACGACGATTGTCCGGCGGTTCGGGTCGTGCGCGAGCTGATGACGGACCAGAGGAGCCAGCACCTTCCAGAGGTTCACCGTGGTCGAGTCGCTGAGCGTCGTCGTTCCGGGCGCGGCGCCGAGGCAGGTGCGGCCGATGACCTCGCCGATGTCGCGGCAGCGGTCGATCCACACCTCCCACGACTCGATCAAGCCGATGGCCCACTCCTCGACGAGGGCCCGCTGCACGGCCTGCAGGCTGGCGCGCAGCGGACGGCCGAGGCTGTTGCCGTCGAGATACACGAGGTCGTCGAGCACGAACCGCTCGCGCACGGCCGACCACTCGACGGTCTCGATCGGTCGTCCGGGCCGACGCTGTCGGTCAGGGCCGGTCATGATGCCTCCTCGGGAGGGCTCGATGCGGCCTCGATCAGGCGGCTGGCGCCTCGAACGGGTGGTTCGGACCCGTCCCGCACTGCTGCCTCGATCTCGGCGGCGATGGCCTGCACGGCCGGATGTCGTCGCGCCCGGTCGGTCAGTTCCTCGTCGAACGCCGACCACAGCCAACGAAGCCGCTGGGCGACACGGCGTTCGTCGAACTCACCCGCGTCGAGCATCTTCTTGCGGTGCAGCAGGAGCTCCTGCCAGATCTCCACGACACCCTCGCCGTGAAGGCCAGAGCAGGTGCGCACCACCGGATTCCAGTTCGCCGACGTCGGCTGCAGCAGCCGGAGCGCGGCCGAGTAGTCGCGGGCCGAGTGGCGGGCTCGGGCGGCGTTGTCGCCGTCGGCCTTGTTCACCGCGATCACGTCGGCCAGCTCGAGGATGCCCTTCTTGATGCCCTGCAGCTCGTCGCCGGCGCCGGGCAGCATCAGGACGAGGAACACGTCGACCATGTCGGCCACGACCGTCTCGCTCTGTCCGACGCCCACCGTCTCGATCAGCACGACGTCGTAACCGGCCGCCTCGACGATCTGTGTCGTGTCACGAGTCCGGCGGGTCACGCCGCCCAGGGTGCCGGCGGTGGGGGAGGGGCGGACGAACGCATTCGGGTCGACGGCGAGGCGAGCCATGCGGGTCTTGTCACCCAAGATCGAGCCGCCGGTCCGCGAACTCGACGGATCGACCGCGAGGACGGCGACCCGGTGCCCCCCGGCCGTCAGGTGCGATCCGAGCTCGTCGACGAACGTGCTCTTGCCGACGCCGGGGACGCCGGTGATGCCGACACGGTGGCTCCGCCTGGTGTCGAGTGCTGTGTCGTCGCGCGCTGTGTCGGACGTTCGTGTGTCAGCGAGCGCGGCGAGCAGCTCCTGCGCATGTGCTCTGTGGGCGGGGTGGGTCGACTCGACGAGGGTGATGGCCCGGCCGAGGCTGGCGCGGTCACGCGCTCGCACACCCTCAGCGAGGGTCGCGACGTCGGGCAGCTTCACCACGGCCGAGACCGTACCGCGGTCGTCAGCTGCGCCAACGAGTCGAGCCGCGTTCGAGGGTCTGCATGCCGCGTTGCAGCACCGCACCGCGAAGGTCGAGTCGCCACGCGAGCCAGACGAGGCCGAAGCCGAGCGCGATGAGACCGAAACCAGACGACAGGCCCGATTCGGTCTCGATGCCGGTGCCGGGCAGTCCCGGCTGCACTGTGCCGGAGATGGTGACGGCGTTGTTCGTCAGGTTGGCTTCGGTCTGGGTGCTCGACGCCAGCCCCGATGCCTCGGCCAGCGCGCCGACACTGCCGACGACCGACGTGAGGATGGTCAGATCCGGCGTCGTCTCGCCGGGGGCGAGCGGGTTCACGAAGAAGCATCTGATCCGGCTGCTGTTGTTCGAACACGACCAGCCGGTACCGCTGCCGCCGAGCGAGTTGTACGCCGGGGTGAAGTCGATCGCGACCTCGATCGGACCGGGGTCGGGCAGGCCGTCCACGTTCGACACACTCGCGGTGAAGATCACGTCCGAGGCCTCGGCGGGCACGTCGGGCGTGGAGAGGTTGAGTGCGAGGTCGAGCGCTGCGGTGATCGAGAACGTCACGTCGGGCTGATCAGGGCCGTCGCACATCGCGTCGCCCGGTCGCAGGTCCGGGTTGCCGGCCACGAGCGACCACGACGCTGTCTCGTTCACGTCGGCGACGGCGTCATCGAGATCGAGGAGGAGCTGGACGTAGCTGTCCCGCTCGTTCGGCCAGTAGATCCCCGGCGGGATGGTCACGTCGATCGCACCGTCGGGCTGTACCGCCGCTGAGGCGCCGGCGAAGGCGTTGCCGGCACCGTCGACGACGCTGATGCCGACGATGTCGGACCCGTTGACGGTCGCGGCGGCTGTCGGCTGCAGCCGGATGTTGGTGGGAACCGTCAGCCGACCGTTCAGGACGAACGCCACCCGGGCGCCCGCTGCCTCGGACGTCGACGTCGGGTTGACGCCTGGAGCATCGATGAACTCGGCGAGCGCAGGAAGGTCGACGGTCACCTCATCGAGGAGGTTGCCGTAGGACGGCCCGTTGCCGCCTTGGACGGCGTCGAACGCGAACCGGTACGCGCCCGCAGGATGGTTGCCGTTCCAGGCGCCGGTGTGGTTGACCCACAGCTGGGCTCGGGTGACGGGCAGGTCGCCCGACGAGTAGGCCGGTGCGGGAGGTGCGGTCACGCCGGTCCACGTCGTCGGGTCGCTGATCGTCACCTGCACGATCTCGGTGGTGTTGCGTGAACGGGCGTGATGGAAGAAGCTCCAGCCGACCGGCTCGTTCAGCTCCAGGCAGAGGTCCTGGAACACGGCCGACGAGACGTTCGCGTTCAGCTCGATGAGGGTCGTTCCCGTCACCGACCCGACGTTGTTGAACGGTGAACCCCAGACCTCGATCGGATGATCACGGCCACCGAAGTTGGCCGTCGGCGGGTGGGTGGACTGCCAGCCCTCCATTCGCGGCGACTGGGTGCCATTGAGGGCCTCAACCATCGTCCACGCGCCCGAGTTCACGGCGTTGATGTCGAACGACGGGTTCACGATCGCCCGGACCGGTGTCAGACCCGTCGGCGTCGAGATCACCACGGGACCGGGTGCGCCGGTCGCCGTCTGCCCCGAGACGGGAGGTGTCGCGATGAATGCGGTCGACGCGAGCGCGACCAGGACCAGCGACGCCACGAAGGCGCGTCGACGGACCGGTCGGAAGCTCACGTGTGGTCAGTCGGCAACGGTGAAGGCGGCTTCAGCGCCCCGTTGCCAGC
>JAHDHM010000025.1:0-3669 GCA_020631315.1 Acidimicrobiales bacterium | reverse complement strand
AGCTCGAGTGCCGCGTCGGCGATGACGGTGCCGGGCGGGAAGATCGCGGCGGCTCCGGCGGCGCGCAGCTCGTCGAAGTCCTGCGGCGGGATCACGCCACCGACGACGACGAGGATGTCCTCGCGGCCCAGCTTCGCCAGCTCGGCCTTCAACTCCGGGACCAGCGTCAGGTGGCCCGCTGCCAACGACGAGGCGCCGACGATGTGGACGTCGTTCTCGACCGCCTGCAGCGCGACCTCGGCCGGGGTGGAGAACAGCGGACCGATGTCGACGTCGAAGCCGAGATCGGCGAACGCCGTGGCGATGACCTTCTGGCCGCGGTCATGGCCGTCCTGGCCCATCTTGGCCACCAGGATGCGGGGCCGACGGCCGTGATCGCCTTCGAAGGCCTCGATACGTTCCTTGGCGCTGGTCACGGTCGGCGAGTCACCCACTTCGGTCCGGTAGACCCCGCTGATCGTACGCACCTCCGCCACGTGTCGGCCGAACGGCTTCTCGAGCGCGTCGCTGATCTCGCCGACGGTCGCCTTCGCCCTGGCCGCGGCGATCGACAGCTCCAGGAGGTTGCCGTCGCCGGTGTCGGCGGCCTTCGTCAGCGCCTGCAGAGCGGACTCGACCTCTCCGGCATCACGTTCGGCGCGGAGCCGTTCGAGCTTGGCGATCTGTGCGGCCCGAACCTCGGCGTTCTCGACCTTCAGCACCGGGATGTCCTCGTTGCCGTCGGGTCGGTAGGTGTTGACACCCACGACGGTCTGGCGGCCGCTGTCGATGCGAGCCTGGGTGCGGGCCGCCGCCTCCTCGATGCGCAGCTTCGGGATGCCGGCCTCGATGGCCTTGGCCATGCCGCCCTGCTCCTCGATCTCGGCGATGTGCTCCATGGCGCGGTCGGCGAGCTGACGAGTCAGGCGCTCCACGTAGTAGCTGCCACCCCACGGGTCGATGACCTTCGTGGTGCCGGACTCCTGCTGGAGGAACAGCTGGGTGTTGCGGGCGATCCGAGCACTGAAGTCGGTGGGCAGCGCCAGCGCCTCGTCGAACGCGTTCGTGTGCAGGCTCTGGGTGTGACCCTGCGTCGCGGCCATCGCCTCGATGCAGGTGCGGACGACGTTGTTGTAGACGTCCTGGGCCGTGAGGCTCCAGCCCGAGGTCTGGCTGTGTGTCCGCAGCGACTGCGACTTCGGGTTCTTCGGGTCGAACTGGCCGACGAGGCGGGCCCAGATCGAGCGGGCCGCCCGCATCTTGGCGACCTCCATGAAGAAGTTCATGCCGATGGCCCAGAAGAAGCTGAGCCTGGGTGCGAACGCATCGACGTCCAGACCTGCTGCCTGCCCGGTCCGCAGGTACTCGACACCGTCGGCGAGGGTGTAGGCGAGCTCGAGATCGGCCGTCGCCCCGGCCTCTTGCATGTGGTAGCCCGAGATCGAGATCGAGTTGAACCGCGGCATGTGCCGGCTGGTGAACTCGAAGATGTCGCCGATGATCCGCATGCTCGGCGCCGGGGGATAGATGTAGGTGTTGCGGACCATGAACTCCTTGAGGATGTCGTTCTGGATGGTCCCAGTCAGCTGCTCGCTGGACACCCCCTGCTCCTCGGCGGCCACGACATAGAGCGCCATCACCGGCAGCACCGCGCCGTTCATCGTCATCGACACGCTCATCTGGTCGAGGGGGATGCCGTCGAAGAGCTGGCGCATGTCGTAGATCGAGTCGATGGCAACACCGGCCATGCCGACGTCGCCGGCGACGCGAGGATGGTCGGAGTCGTAGCCGCGGTGGGTCGCGAGGTCGAACGCGATCGACAAGCCCTTCTGGCCGGCGGCCAGATTGCGCCGGTAGAACGCGTTGGACTCCTCGGCGGTCGAGAAGCCCGCGTACTGGCGCACCGTCCACGGCTTGTTCGCGTACATCGTCGGGTACGGGCCACGCAGGTACGGGGCGATGCCCGGCAACGAGTCGAGGTCGAGCAGGTCGTCGACGCGGTCCGCGGCGGTGTACAGCGCCGACAGGTCGATGCCTTCGGGCGACGAGTGGGTGAGCGTGTCCAGAGTGCGACCCGAACCTTCCGCGGCGGCTGCCGCCCAGGAGTCGAGATCACTCGTCGGAGCGTCGCCGCCGCTCGCATCGGCCATGGTGTCCCGCAGCGGCAGCGTGGAGAAGTCGGGGAGCGCGCTCATCGGACCACCTCCAGGAGATCGTGGGCGGTTCGGAGCGTCTCGAGCGCCGGGCCGCCGAGGGTGATGAGCGAGTCGACGCCGGCCTCGCGGAGCGCCTCGACGTGGTCGCGAGGTGAGCCGGCCAGCCACACGTGGCGGGCACCGGCGGCCTTCAACGCCGCCGCCGCGGCGGCACCCCACTCGCCGTAGGTCGGGTCGGAGCTGCACAGCACCGCGGTGGTGAGCCCGGACTCGGCGAACGCTGCGGCCAGCGTGTCGGGATCAGCGAAGCCGCCGTTGCCGGAGACCGCGATGCCACCGGCCGCGAACAGGTTCGAGGCGAAGGTCGCCCGAGCGGTGTGCACCGCGATCGGACCGAGGTTGGCGCCGAACACCGTCGGTCGAGTCGGCGTCGGCGGCGTCACGCAGCGCCGCGAACGAGGCCGCCGCTCGGAAGCGGGGTAGTGGCTCGGAAGGGGTGAGTGCATCGACCACCGGGCCCGGAGCCGGACGGTAGGGACGTTCGAGCCGTTGCTCGTCGAGATCGGGGAACTCGGTGACACCGGTCAGCGGTGCGGACCGGTCGGCGACGCGGGCCTCGGTCGCGGACCGATGCGCCGCGATGGCGTCGTGCAGGTGTCCGGACTCGAGTGCAGCCACGATGCCGCCACGGGCCTCGAGCGACTGGAATGTCGACCAGATCGCCTCGGCCAGCTGGTCGGTGAGCGACTCGACGTACCAGCTGCCACCGGCAGGGTCGATCACCTGGCCGATGCCGGACTCCTCGCCGAGGAGATGATGGGTGTTGCGAGCGATGCGCAAGCCGAGGTCGTCGGGGTGACCGAGCGGTGAGTCGAACGGCGCGATGGTGATCGCCGAGGCACCGCCAGCCGCGGCGGCGAACGCGGCCGTGGTGGTCCGAAGGATGTTCACCCACGGATCCCGCTCGCTCATCATCCAGCCGGCTGTGGTGGCGTGCGCCCGAAGGCCCGCCGCCGAACCGCCGCTGGCGGTCACGATCCTGGCGAAACACACCCGAGCGGCTCGCAGCTTCGCGATCGACAGGAACTGGTCGGGTCCGACCGTCATGGTGAACGCGAGGCGGTCGACGGCGTCGTCGACGCTCATGCCGTGTTCGACGAGCCGTCCGAGGTAGGTGACCGCCGTCGACAGCATGGCCGCGATCTCGATCACGTCGCCCGAGCCGGCCTCGGCGTAGGGCCGACCGTCGGCTCGGGCGATGGTGACGTAGGGGAGTTCGGCGACGGCGTCAGCGGCTGCGGTCAGCGCGTCGAGGGCCGTGTCGGCGTCGGTAGCGAGCCCGCCGGTGGCAGCCAGTGCCCCGATGGGGTCCAGCCCGAGGCTGCCGATCGCTCCGCTGCCGGTGCCGCGTCGTTGCCACAGCTGCATGAGGGCGTCGGCGGCGAACCGGTCGTCCAGGTGGACACCGGCGAGTTCGAGGTGCACGCCCTCGAGCACTGCGTCGAGTGCGTCGACGTCGGCGGGAGCATGGACG
>JAHDHM010000434.1 GCA_020631315.1 Acidimicrobiales bacterium | reverse complement strand
AGGTCGAGGGTGAAGCTCGGGTCGTAGTGGCCGGCGAAGATCGACGGCGCGTCGTGGCGAGCGACGAAGCTGTCGCCGACCGAGTCCTTGATCGCATCCCACAGAACCGACAGCTCGACGCCGTTGGCCATGCCGAGTGCGAACCCCTCACCGATCGATGCTGCGTGGATGAACCACAGCTGGTTCGTCACGAGCTTCGTGACGTTGCCGGTTCCGAGCGGGCCGCAGCGAATCACACGACCGAGGTGTTCGAGAATCGGCACACAGCGATCGAGATCGGCATCGGCACCGCCGGCGAACAACGTGAGCTTGCCGTTGCGAGCGCCGTCGACCGCACCGGTGACCGGTGAGTCGACGACCGTGACGCCTTCGGGAGCCGCGGCGGCGAGTTCGGCGACGAACTCCTTGCGGTTGGTGGTGAGGTCGACCCAGAGATTGCCGGGCTCGAGCGCCGCGAGCACGCCACCGTCGACCAGCACGGCCTGGACGTGGTCGGGTCGAGGCAGCGACGTCATCAGGATGTCGGCGGCTTCGGCGCAGGCGAGGGACGACTCGGCCCGATGGGCGCCTGCCTCGACGACGGCGTCGAGCGCTGCCTCGTTGATGTCGAAGGCGTGGACCTCGTAGCCCGCGGCAGCGAGCCGCTTGGCCATCGGTCCGCCCATGTTGCCGAGACCGATGAACCCGATCGTGTCCGCCACGTGCTCTCCCCTGCGCTCGTACGAAGGTCGGTCATCGACCGTCGCCATGACTGCAACGGACCGTACGGAGGGCTTGACGCCAGGTCAATCGACTGCTTCGGTCATGTGGACATGACTCAGATCGATGACACGGGCGGGAACGTCGGCGGCTCGGCGGTCGGCGACCGGGCGCTGCGCGTGTTCGTCGCCGCCGTGGATCTCGGCTCGTTGACCCGGGCAGCCGAACGCTTCGGGATCGGTCAGCCGGCGGCCAGCCATGCGATTCGGCGGCTCGAGCGTGCCGTGGGCGTGTCACTGTTGGATCGCACGAGCCGCGGTGTCGCACCCACCTCGGCAGGCCTCGAACTCCACCATCGGCTCGCACCCGCCTACGCCGAGATCGACGCCGCAGTCGCCGATCTTGGACCCGACGATCTCGGACCGGTCGCAGTGTCGGTCTCCACCTCGTTGGCCACGTGGTGGCTGCTCCCCCGCCTCGCGGAGTTCAAGCGAGACCATCCCCACGTCTCGTTGCGTCTCGTCACCGCCGACACCGACGGCGAGGTCAGCCCCAGCGACGTCGATCTGTGGGTACCGCTCGGGATCACCGAGGACCCGGCGACGTTCCTGTGCGACGAAGAGATCATCCCGGTCGCTCACCCAGGTCTTGCCGAACAGATCGACCGGACCCGCCTCGACCTCGCCCCACTCCTGCACCTCGAAGAGCGCTACCGGGCACGCTTCGACTGGGCCCGCTGGTTCGAGCATCACGGCCAAGAGGTCGAGCCTCGCCTGGCCGGCGATCGATCGACCGACTACTCACTCGTCGTCCAGGCTGCGCTCGACGGACAAGGTGTCGCGCTGGGCTGGCGCCACATCGTCGCCGACCTGCTCACCGACGGACGCCTCGTCGCGCTCGCCGACGGCGTCGTCACCGAGCACCCGTTCCGCATCGTCACCACCAGCCGGCGACCCACCGACCCCGGCGTCGTCGCCTTCCGCGACTGGCTCGTCGCCGCCTTCTCCGCCTGACGCCGTCGAAAATCGACGCTGCCTGTCCGGATCTCCAGGACATTGCTGGACTGCGTCCCGGCATTCAGGACAACGGGCAGCAATGTGAGCCGGTGCAGGGCAACGTCCATTGATTTTGGAGTTGCGTCCCGGAGGCTTCGGTTCTGAACCCTCTGGTCGCCTCAGCCAGCTGACGCTGGCTTCGGCACGGAACCCTCTGGTCGCCTCAGCCAGCTGACGCTGGCTTCGGCTCCTTGGGCAGGCCGAGGACGCGTTCGCCGACGATGTTGCGCAGCACCTCGGCGGTACCGCCCCAGATCGTCTCGGAACGGCTGAAGAAGAAGGCCGCCTGCATCGGCGACACCGGGTAGTTCTCCGTCGCCTCACGGCGGCCGACTCCCGGCACCGACGCGGCTTCCACGTCGCCCTGCAGCAACTGGCCGTGGGCGCCCTGGATGTGGAGGTAGAGCTCCATCACACTGCGGTGGTATTCGGACCAGTTCATCTTGTTGGCCGCACCGAGCGCAGCCGAGTTGCGGGTCCCGTTGAGCACGTCAGCGAGCGAACGCAGTCCGTTGATCCGCATGATCTCGACCTTGCTGTGCGCCCAGGCGAGGCGCTGGCGGATCAGCGGATCGTCGATCTTGCCGTTCTCGCGGGCGGTCTCGACGATCACCTCGAGCTCACGCTCGAAGCGACGATGACCGGTGGTGGCCGACGTGCCGCGCTCGAACCCGAGCGTGGTCATGGCCACCTTCCAGCCGTTGTTCACGCCGCCGACGACGGCGTCGGCCTTGCAACGGGCGTCGGTGAAGAACACCTCGTTGAACTCGGCGGAGCTGTCGATCTGATGAATCGGGCGGATCTCGACGCCGGGCTGGTTCATCGGGACGAGCATGTAGCTGATGCCGGCGTGCTTCGCGACCGACGAATCGGTGCGGGTCAGCAGGAAGCAGTAGTCGGCGCCTTGTGCTTGGGTGGTCCAGACCTTCTGACCGTTGATGACCCACTCGTCGCCATCGAGTTCGGCCTTGCACTGCAGCGAGGCGAGGTCGGAACCCGAGCCCGGCTCCGAGAAGCCCTGACACCACTTGGTCGTGCCGCTGAGGATGCCGGGGAGGAACTCCTTCTTCTGTTCCTCGGTGCCCCACTGGAGAATCGTCGGACCGACGAGGGTGTCGCCGAAGAAGT
>JAHDHM010000024.1:10966-18101 GCA_020631315.1 Acidimicrobiales bacterium | reverse complement strand
CGCCGGCAACATCTTGACGCCGATGCTGGCCCGCGGCGAGCTGCGCAGGCGCCACCACCCTCGACTAGTATCGCCAGCACATCGAGAAGGACCCGGCGCTCGAGCGCCGCTTCCAGCCCGTGCTGGTCGAAGAGCCGTCCGTGACCGACACGGTGGCCATCCTGCGCGGCCTCAAGGAGCGCTACGAGGTGCACCACGGCGTGCGCATTCAGGACGGCGCACTGCTCAGCGCCGCGGTGCTGTCCGATCGCTGCCTGACCGATCGTTTCCTGCCGGACAAGGCCATCGACCTCGTCGACGAAGCGGCCAGCCGCCTGCGCATCGAGATCGACTCGGTGCCCTTCGAGATCGACGTCGTCGACCGTCGCATCCGTCAGTACGAGATCGAGCAGGTCGCGCTGGCCAACGAGACCGATTCGGTGTCCACCGCTCGTCGCGACGAGATCGAGGCCAAGCTCGCCGACGACCGCGAGCAGCTCGCCGCGATGACGGCGCAGTGGCAGCTCGAGAAGGACGCGATCGAGGCCATCCGCGACCTCAAGAGCCGGATCGAGCAGGTCAACGCGGACCTCGAGCGCGAGCTCGATCTCGAGCGTGCCGCGGAGCTGCGCTTCGGTGTGCTGCCCGGCCTCGAGAAGGACGTCGAGGCAGCCACGGACCGCCTCGCCGAGATGCAGGCCACCTCCACCATGTTGAAGGAGGAGGTCGGCGCCGACGACATTGCCGAGGTCGTGGCCCGGTGGACCAAGATCCCCGTGTCACGGCTGCTGGAGTCCGAGTCCGAGAAGCTCGTCCACCTGGACGAGATCCTCGCGGCACGGGTCATCGGCCAGCGCGACGCCGTCGATGTCGTGGCCAACGCCATCCGGCGCTCGCGGGCCGGTCTGTCCGACCCGAACCGTCCCATCGGCACGTTCCTGTTCGTCGGCCCGACCGGCGTGGGCAAGACCGAGATGGCCCGCACCCTCGCCGACACGCTGTTCGACGACGAGCGGGCCATGATCCGCATCGACATGTCGGAGTACATGGAGCAGCACTCGGTGGCCCGCCTCATCGGCGCGCCTCCGGGTTACGTGGGGCACGACGAGGGTGGTCAGCTGACGGAGTCGGTGCGCCGCCGGCCCTACTCGGTTCTGCTCTTGGACGAGGTCGAGAAGGCCCACCCGGACGTCTTCAACGTGCTGTTGCAGGTGTTCGACGACGGTCGCCTGACCGACGGCCAGGGCCGCACGGTTGACTTCACCAACACCGTCATCATCATGACGTCCAACCTCGTCGGTGACCCGATGAGCTTCTTCCGGCCCGAGTTCGTGAACCGGATCGACGACATCGTCGAGTTCACAGCGTTGAGCAAGGACGACCTGCGCCCGATCATCGGACTGCAGCTCGACCTCGTCCGCGCTCGCCTCGCCGACCGGGGGCTCGCGCTCGAGGTCAGTGACGCGGCGATCGACCTGCTGGCCGATCTCGGTCACGACCCGGCGTTCGGTGCCCGGCCGTTGAAGCGCACCATCCAGCGCGAGATCGTCGACCGGGTCGCCATGGCGCTGCTGTCCGGCGACGCCGTCGACGACGCCACGGTCACGGTCGACGCGATCGACGGCGAGATGTCCGTCGACGTCCGTGTGCCGGTGGCTGCCTGACCGTTCGCAACCGGCACCACGGCAGGTGCATGCCGCCCCTGGAGTACGCGCCCGTGCGGACTTCTTCGCGACTTCCGCGGTGTCTGGAACGTCCACACAGGACACACGACACCTCAGCGCGGCCTCATGTCGCGAACGGAGCGCACCCATGGCATCGACCGAGAACGCACTCATCCCCGAATGGAGCGTCGACGACGACGACCAGATCGCCATCGCCGGCGTGGTCGTGGCAGCGATCATGTTGTTCGGCGTCCTCGGTGTCGGTGGCTGGACGATCTGGAACACGCTGTTCGGCGGCGATGAGCAGGTCGAGGCGGCGGAAGGTGCCGTGTCGTCCGTGGCGGTCAGCTCGTCCGACGTCGACATCGATCCGGTGCTCGACCTCGCCGACAGCCGTGATCTCGACGTCGACGTCGATCTCGACGGATCGGTCGTGGTGCTCGAGGGTGACGTGCCGATCGAGACCGACCGTGCCGCACTCGTCGCCTCGGCCTTCACCGTCGACGGAGCGGACGGCGTCACCGACCGGCTTCGTGTGCTCGAGCCCGAGGTCGTCGCGGCGGTGGGCGCGGTCGCAGGTGACGTGTCCACGTCGATGAGCGGCTACGACGCCGTGGTCGAAGGTGCCGTCGCCGATCAGGCTG
This sequence comes from Acidimicrobiales bacterium, assembly GCA_020631315.1. The sequence continues at coordinate 15,814 of JAHDHM010000024.1, read as the reverse complement.
AACGTGACCGGGTCGTCGACGCCGCTGCCAGTGTCGACGGTGTCGACGACGTCGACGATCAGCTGACCATCCTCGACAGTGCCGCCTCGGCCATCGCCACCGACTCCGGACTGCAGGTCGCCACGGGCGTCAACGGACGGACGGTCACCGCGACCGGCGACGTGCCCACCTCGGTGGACGCAGCGGGTCTGCTCGGCCAGCTCGAAGCGATTCCCGGCGTCGGTTCCGTGGACGACCAGCTCCGCATCCTCGAACCCGAGGTGGTGACGGCTGCGGCCACCGGGGGCTCTGCGGTCACGGCCTCGCTGAACGGCTACGACGCGGACCTTTCCGGCACGGTGATGAGCGCGGCCGATCGGGACGCCACATTCGCAGCCGTGGAAGCGGTGCCCGGTGTGGGCACCGTCACCGGCGATCTCCGTCTGGCCGGTGAGATCCTCGCCGGCGTCGACGGCGACGACCTCTCGGCCACCGTCGACGGATCGACCATCGTGCTCGAGGGTGTCGTGGCCGACGAACCGACCCGCGACGACATCGTCGGCGCAGCGGCCTCGCTCCCCGGTATCACGGCGGTCGACGACCGCATGAACACCCTGAGTTCGGCCCTCGGAGCACTCCAGTTCTCCTCGCTCGACCAGGTCGAACTGACCCAGGTCGGGCGTGACGTCACGGTGTCGGGCACCGTCGTGAGCGAGGCCCGTCGGGCATCGGTCATCGACACGATCTCGGGCATCCGTGGCATCGGCTCGGTCACCGACGACCTGACCGTCGAGGCCTCGCAGCTCGAGGTCGACCTCAATGAACTGTTCGGTCTGGAGCCCATCAACTTCGGGACCAGCAGCGATGTCATCCAGGCCGAGAGCATCGTGGTCCTGGACCGGGCAGTCGAACTGCTGACCGCGTCGCAGGACGGCGACGTCACCATCGAAGGCCACACCGACGATCAGGGTGACGACGCCGCCAACCAGGTGCTCAGCCAGGCCAGGGCCCAGGCCGTCGCCGACTACCTCGTCGCCAACGGCGTCGACGCTGATCGACTGACGGTCATCGGCTACGGCGAGACCCGCCCGCTTGAGTCGAACGAAACGCCCGAGGGCCGTGCGGCCAACCGCCGCATCGAGTTCAGGGTCGGCTGAGTTCGGACATCAGGTTCCGTCGAGCTGCGCTCTCCCACAGCTCGACACCTCGGCCGGTCGCGAACAGTCGCGGCCGGCCGAGCAGTTCTTCGACGAAGGCGCGCCGGCCCTTGGCGAACGCCTCGTCGTCGACGTGGGCGTACTCGTGTCGGACGTCGACCAGATAGCGGGCGTAGCGTTCCGGCTCGGCGCCCAGAATGGCCATGTCCGCGTCGAGCACGACCGCCTCACGGCCGACCGCGCTGGCGTCGTGTGTGCGGGTCGCACGGACGATCGCCGCGACCTCATCGATCTCGTCGATCGCCCAGCCGACAGCGGACAGCTGCTCGATCGCGAGCAGCGCACTGCGCTCCTCGTTGTCGCTGCGAGCCGGGTCGAGGATGGCGTCGTGGAACCACGTGGCCAGCAGGCACACGAGGTCGTCGGACGCGTCGAACCGGTCGAGGTGACCGAGCATCTCGTCGAGGTGTTCGAGGTCGTGATAGCGGCGATGGGGCTCGGCCCAACGCGCTTCGAGATCGCGACGCACGTCGGCGAGGCCGCGGGCGTCGAGGATCTGGGCGGAGCGGACCCGGGCCGTCATGGCCCGAGCATCGCACGTCCTGGACCGGTCACGTCAGTCGTGACCGGTGGGTGTCACGGCTCGATGGTCACCTTGCTGTCGATGACGACGGGTTCGTCGTGGATGAGTCCCTCGATCGCGATGATCGGTTCGGGTTCTTGTTCTGTTGCACCAGCCGCTGCGGGGTCCTGACCGGGTAGCTGTACTGCACCGCCGACGACGGCGAGACAGCAGGCTCCGGCCAGAAACGCCCGACTGCGGCGTCGCTTTGCCTTTGTCGTTGTCACACGCACGAGTGACTGTTTCGGATCGGAAACCCTCATGCCTTGAGCATTTCGTCCGACGGCGGGTCACCCCGTGGATAGAGTTGCGCAACGTCGCACTGATCGACGTTGGGAGCACCAGTGCCCGCATCCATTGCCGTTGGCACTCAATGGGGCGATGAAGGCAAAGGCCGTGTGGTCGATGTCGTCGCCAAGGAAGCAACGATGGTCGTCCGCTATCAAGGCGGACACAACGCAGGCCACACGCTCGTGGTCGATGGTGAGACCTTCGCGCTGCAGCTCATCCCGAGCGGCATCCTCTACGACTTCGTGACGCCGGTCATCGCGAACGGTGTCGTGGTCGACCCGACGGTGATGCTCGCCGAGATCGACAAGCTCGAGCAGAAGGGCGTCGACTGCAGCCGTCTCAAGGTCTCGTCGCACTGCCATCTCGTGATGCCGTATCACCAGGCGCTCGACGAGCTCACCGAGGCTCGCCTCGGTGACGCCAAGCTGGGCACCACCAAGCGGGGCATCGGCCCGGCCTATGCCGACAAGGCGTCGCGTCTCGGCGTCCGGATGGAGCACCTGGCCGAGCCCGAGCGGTTCCGCGAGATGGTCGCCGCGGCCCTGCTCGACAAGAACCCGATCCTGCGGGACGTGCACGGTCACGAGGGGTTCGATCCCGACGAGGTCGCCGACCACTTCCTGAACGAGCTCGCGCCGAAGGTCCTGCCCTACGTCGCGGACACCGTCACGCTCGTCCACGACGCACTCGATCGAGGCGAACGCATCCTGTTCGAGGGCGCCCAGGCGACGTTCCTCGATGTCGACCACGGCACCTACCCGTTCGTCACCTCGTCGAACCCGACCGCCGGTTTCGCCAGTGTCGGGGCCGGTGTCGGTCCGGGCGTGTTCGACCGGATCATCGGCATCACCAAGGCCTACGTCACCCGCGTCGGCAGCGGCCCGTTCCTCACCGAACTCTTCGACGAGGTGGGTGAGATGCTCGTCGAGGTCGGCCGCGAGTACGGGGTCAACACGGGCCGCCGTCGCCGCCCGGGCTGGTTCGACTGCGTGATGGGCCGTCAGGCCGTCCGTGTGAACGGCTGCACCGAGATCGCCCTGACGAAGCTCGACATCCTCGACTCGCTCGAGACCATCAAGGTCTGCGTCGCCTACGACGTCGACGGCACCGAGTACCGCCACCTGCCGGATCGTTTCGCCGATCTGGAGCGGGCCACCCCGATCTACGTCGAGCTGCCCGGCTGGCAGACCGACCTCTCCCAGGTCCGCGAAGTCGGCGACCTGCCCGAGAACGCGGTGCGCTACATCGAGTTCCTCGAAGGTCAGCTGGGCATCCCGATTCGTCTCGTGTGCGTCGGCCCGGGCCGTGAGCAGTACCTGATCCGGGAGTCCTGAGATGGTCGTGCGCAACGTGCTCGCCGATCGGTACGCCAGCGCCGAGATGATCGAGGTCTGGTCGGCCGAGGCCAAGGTGGTGCTCGAGCGACAGTTCTGGATCGCGGTCATGGTCGCCCAGCGCGACGCCGGCCTCGAGCTGGACGAGCAGGTGATCGCCGATCATCGAGCGGTCGTCGACCAGGTCGACCTCGACTCGATCCGCGAGCGGGAGCGCATCACCCGCCACGACGTGAAGGCCCGGATCGAGGAGTTCTGTGCTCTCGCCGGCCACGAGCACGTCCACAAGGGGCTCACCAGCCGCGACCTCACCGAGAACGTCGAGCAGCTCCAGATGGCCCGCTCGATGGACCTCATCCGCCAGCGGGTCATCGCCGTCCTCGCGAGGCTCGGTCGCCGTGCCGCCGAGTTCGACGCCCTCGTCGTGACCGGCCGCACCCACAACGTGCCGGCACAGGCCACGACCCTGGGCAAGCGCTTCGCGACGGTCGCCGAGGGCCTGCTCCTGGCGCTGGAACGACTCGACGACCTCCGGGGGCGCTATCCGCTGCGCGGCATCAAGGGCCCGGTCGGCACACAGCTCGATCAACTCGAGCTGATGGGCGGCGCTGAGGCCGCCATGGCCATCGAGGCGTCGGTGGCCCGTGAACTCGGCTTCGAACGGGTGCTCGACAGCGTCGGGCAGGTCTACCCCCGGGCCCTCGATCTCGATGTGGTCAGCGCCTACGTGCAGATCGGCGCTGCGCTGTCCGATCTGGCGCTGCTGGTTCGTCTGATGGCCGGCCTCGATGCCGTGACCGAGGGCTTCCAGGAAGGCCAGGTCGGTTCGAGTGCCATGCCGCACAAGATGAACACCCGCTCGACCGAGCGCATCAGCGGCTTCATGACCATCCTCCGCGGGCACCTGACCATGGCGTCGGGCCTCGCAGGTGACCAGTGGAACGAAGGCGATGTCAGCTGCTCGGTCGTGCGCCGTGTCGTGCTACCTGATGCGAGCTTCGCTCTCGATGGTGCGCTCGTCACCGCGATGACGGTGCTCGACGAATTCGGTGCCTATCCGGCGGTGATCGACCGTGAGATCGATCGATATCTCCCGTTCCTGGCGACCACGAAGTTGCTGGTCGCTGCGGTGCAACGTGGCGCAGGTCGTGAGGCGACCCATGAGGTCATCAAGGAGCATGCGATCGCTGCGGCGATGGCACTGCGCAACGACAGCGATGGCGACAATGCGCTGTTCGATGCACTCGCCGACGACGAACGCTTTCCGCTCGATCGATCCGACATCGACGAGCTGATGGGCTCACCCATCGAGTTCACCGGACTGGCCGTCGAGCAGGTCGCTCGGGTCGTCGCTCGTGTCGAGGCGGTCGTCGCGTCAGATCCTGCTGCAGCACAGTTCGTGCCGGGCGCCCTGCTCTGAGCTGAGCACACCGACCTTCAGGCCACCGGCCCTTGAACGCGACAG
>JAHDHM010000024.1:0-10866 GCA_020631315.1 Acidimicrobiales bacterium | reverse complement strand
GCCCTTGAACGCGACAGGGACCGGCGCCACCACGCCGGTCCCTCGTCAGTTGTTCGGTTGTGGTGCTGTCTCAGCTGCCTCGGCCGACACCGGCGCTCTTCAGCACCGCGGCCGACACGCCGAACTCGCGCCAGGTCGCGTATTCGATGCCCTTTCGCTGTCCATAGGCAGCCGCGACCTCGACGAAACGCGCTTCCAGTTCAGTGAGGTCGACCCCGGCCTCGAGGCTCTCCAATTCGGTCTGGAGGTCGCGGCGGCTCTGCAGCATGTCGAGCCGCTGGACGCCCGAGGCGTTCTCGATCTCGACCTCGATCTCGTCGAGCTTCTTCTTGATGCTCTCCGGCGTCCGCTTGCGGCCCCGCTTGGGGCGATGCAGTTCGAGCGCTTCGAGATAGGCACGCACGGCGGCGCCCTGTACTCGGCCTTCGGCCAATGCGGCCTTGTGTTCGTCGGACATTGATGACGTCGGTGGTGGTGTCATTTACCCAGTATCGCCGAATTCGACCGGCGCGATTGAGTTCTGGAGAGTCTGTCCCATGGTGCAGCGACGACGCTGAGCACCCACCGGCCGCGGCAGGGGGCGATGAACAGCACCCTCCGGGTCGAGTTCCTGCAAATTGCATCGATGTAAGTTCACGTTCTGTGGTGGATTGCCCACACCACGTGTCGACGATGCGGTACTCATGACGGATGTCATGCGAATCGCTCGGGCATGGGATCGCCTTCTCGGCGACTGGCGCACCCTGGTGGTGCTGCTGAGCTTGCTCGTGTTCGTCGCGGTCACGGGCTTCGGTCGGCCGCCGGCCTCCGAGCCTCCGGCAGTGGCCATCGTCCGTGTCAGCGACCCCGTCGACGCCTGGCTCGGCTCGGGTGGGGCGGCCACAGGCGACCTGCTGCTCGCCCAGTCCGTCGTTGAGCCGGCGGTGACGGTGGAGCTCACCGCGGAAGGACTGCGGTTCGTCGCGACGCCCAGCGAGGACGTGGCAGCCCAACGGGTGTTGGCGATGTCGCTCGCGTCCTACGAGGCAGCGCGCCACCAGCTGCGCGCCGGATTGGACGCCCGGCTCGAGATCGTGCCGGGTCTGGCGAACTTCTACGAACTCCGCCGCACGGCCGAGAACGCCGCAGCGGTGCCACTCGACACGGTGCCGATCACCCTGGCACCCATCTGGAAGAGCTCGCCGATCGACGAGCGCCTCGAACGGCTCGACGAAGCCTTGGACGAGCTGTTCTGGCAGACGGTGGCAGCAGCCCGCTGACCCTGTTGGTCCCGGCACACCTGCATCGAGCGTCAAGAGCATCGGGCGGCAAAAGCAGCGACGGCCCGGCGCTGGGGCCGGACCGTCGAGAGTGGTGGTCGGGACCGGCGTCGATCCGGTGACCCCACGCTTTTCAGGCGTGTGCTCTGCCAACTGAGCTACCCGACCGCGGTCCCGACGGGATTTGAACCCGCGACCTCCGGCTTGACAGGCCGGCGTGAACTCCAGACTTCACCACGGGACCAACCGCAGCTCACGGTGAGGCGAACCTCTCCGTGAGGGAGCAGTTCATGATGGCCGTTCTGGCGGTCGTTCGCAAGCCAGTTCTGCGGATTTCTCGGCCCAGTTCGCGATTCTCGAGTCAGGGCCGCGGCAGGAACTCGTCGTGGACCTCGCCGGGTTCGGGAGGCCGCAGCAGGAGGTCCATCGCCATCCAGAACGTCCTCGTGAAGGGGAAGATCAGGAGCGGTCCGAACAGCGGGATCGGGATGAGGATCAGCATCATGGTGCGGATCGGGTAGTCGGGGTAGGCGACCACCATCACCACGCCCAGCGCCGCGAACATCGCGGTGAACGTGACCATGGTGTTCACGGCCAGGGAACCGAGCCAGTGCCCCTCGAGGCGTTCGAAGTGCAGTCCGCATCGGGGACAGTCCTCGAGCATGGTGAACCACCGCCGGAAGAGTCGTCCCTGTCCGCACACGGCGCACTTGCGTCGCAGCCCTCGAAGCAGGGCTTGGCGCGTGTCGAGTCGTCCGAGCGGTGCGGACGGTGCCTGGTTCACGCCGCCCACTGTTGGCCGTGTGCCGCGATCAACGCCCCTGCCAGGGAGCCGCGGTCGTCGACCACCACGGTCTCGGCGCCGACGTGGCGAGCGAGTTGTGTGAGCTCTCGCCCGAGTGCGTCGGCGGTGTCGACGGGGTCGTCGTCGGTGTCCTCGGACCACGTGGCCTTCACGAGCAGCCGCCGATCCGCTCGATCGGTCTTCAGATCGACCCGTGCACGGATCCCGTCGCGATGCACGAACGGCAGCACGTAGTAGCCGTAGACGCGCTTGGGCGCTGGCACGTAGATCTCGATCCGGTAGTGGAAGTCGAACATGCGCAACGCACGGGCGCGACACCACACCACCGGGTCGAAGGGGCTGACGAGTGTCGAGTTCGAGGTCGCGCGGGCGGCGGGGGTGCCGGCGACCATGTAGCCAGGACGGTCCCACCCTTCGACCTCGTGGATCGTCAGCTGTCCGTCGTCGACGAGATCGCGTAGCAGCGGTCGGATCTCGGTGACCTTGACCCGGTGGTAGTCGGCGATGTCGGCGTCGGTACCGATGCCGAGATGTCCTGTCGCCTTCTTCACCAGCTCGCGAAGGGCGTCGGGCCGAGGTGTCGCCGCGGTGCTCGCTCCCGGCGGCAGGATCCGTTCGATGAGGTCGTAGCGCCGTTCGAAGTTGGGTCCTCGGGTGGCGCCGAACTCTCCGGTGCGGAACAGCCACTCGAGGGCGTACTTCGAGTCGTCCCATCCCCACCAGGGACCACGGCGCTCGACGGGCTGGTCCAGGTCCGACACGGTGACGGGTCCCCGCTCGGTGACCTGACGGCGGATGTCGTCGATCAGCTCGGTGTGCTCACGGACCCAACTGGCGGTGCGGGGATTGACCTCGTCGAGGTCCTCGGTCGACTTCCTCCGCCAGTGGAAGAGATGGTGGTCCTCGGCGGGGAGCACGCTGGCTTCGTGGATCCAGCCTTCGACCAGCTCCCCGTCGTCGACGGCGTCGCGGAGGATCTCGCGGCGGTGTGGCCCGAGTCGCGAGTACATGACGAGGTGCTGTGTTCGGTCGATGACGTTGACCGAGTCGAGCTGGATCAGGCCCAGGTCGTCGACCACACGACGGAGGTGTCGTCGGTCGACGCGTCCCGTCGGGCGCGGCTTCGTGAGTCCGTGCGCCCGAAGCGCGATACGCCGCGCGGTCAGCGCACTGACGGACGACGATCGTGGCGGCGTCAGCGTGCTGCGATGACCGCGGTCGCCATCTGCACCATGACGTCGACGGTCGCTGCTTCGTCCAGACCCGACCATGAGTGCAGACGATCCCACGTGTGGAAGTCGTAGGCAACGTCGAGCGCAGCGACCAGTCGATCGCCGTCGGTGGCGTCGTCGATGACGTCGGCGAAGACGGCCTTGATCCGGTCGATGTCCTCGATACGGCTCGTCTCCATGATCCGCTTGACGGTGCGTGACCGCTGCTCGGCGAGCAGACCGGCACGGACGACGGGTGCGCTGATGGTCCAGCGGGTGAAGCGGTGATGGGCGAACCCTCGGATGCGGTCGGCGAGCGGCGCGTCGGCCGGCGGCGCCGAGGTCGCCTGCTGCCACAGGGTGGCGTTGCGGGCCGAGACCTCGAGGATCAGCGACTTCATGTCGTCGAAGTGGTGGTACACCGAGCGCGTCGACAGGCCGGCCTTCTCGGCGACCGTGGCGGCCGTCGGACGGATCTGGCCCTCGCCGTACAGCTCGAGCAGCGCGTCAACGATGGCTTCGCGGTTGCGTCGGCCTCTCAGGACCCGCCCGTCGACCTCTGGTTCCGTCGCCGTCATCTCGTTCAGTGTCCCAGATCGACGGCGGGCGAAACCAAATTCGAACGTGCCCGATGTCACGTCACGCACCCCGATGTCACGTCATGCACGTCGCGGTCACCGCAGGAAGGTCCACCAGACGGACAACGCCAGGAACGCCGCCGTCATCACGATCATGGTGACGATGGTCGATCGGGGGATCTTGCCGTCGGCGTCGCTCGGGATGCGGTGTCGGATCCGCTGGAGCAACCGGTCGGCCCATGCCACGTCCCGCGACAAGATGCCGAGACCGGCGGCGACGATCAGGACGCCGGGTCCCGGACCGATCATCGCGACGATGCCGGCTCCGAGCACGAGGAAGCCCAGGGTCATGCGGCCGAGGCGGACCAGCACATGGCTGCGCGCCTCGGCTTCGGTCGCCTCGTGGACGCCGCTCTCGTACTCGGCCTCGATGGCGGCTTCTCGCCAGGAGACGTGGTCGTCGGGATGTTGATCGTTCATCGGAGACTCGAACGTCGCAGGTCTCCGAGGCGTTCCCGGTGGGTGTCGACGTCCGGTGCACACTAGGTGCATGCCGCCTGTCGCCTCACGCACCTCGGCTCGTGCTGCGCTCGCCGGCAACCCGAGCGACGGGTTCGGTGGCGCGGTGGTGGCCGTCGAGGTGGCGGCTCGTGCGGCGTCGGCTGCCGCGTTCGAGCGCCCGACGGCGATGGCTGACGACCTGGCTCGCCTCGTCGACGCAACGGTGCAGATGGGGCAACGGCATCTGGGCGTCGCGGCGCCCGCTGGTTGGACGGTCGAGTCGTCGATTCCCCGAGAGGTCGGCCTGTCAGGGTCGAGCGCGATCGTCATCAGCGTGCTCCGAGAACTCGACCGGCTCGCCGGGTCGGTGCTGACACCCGACGAGCTGGCGGTGCTCGCACTACGAGTGGAGACCGAGGAGCTGGGCTGGCGGGCTGGTCTGCAGGATCGTCTGGTCCAGGCACATGGGGGCCTGATCGCGATGGACTTCTCGGCTGAGGCGTCGCGTCCGACCCGCTTCGGCCCGTGCGGAGGTGTCCGGCATCTGCAATCGAGCCTCGTCGACGATGCGGTCGTCGTGTGGCGGACTTCGACCGCCGAGTCGAGCCACGCATCCCACGGCCGAGTCGACCCGTCGGCCGACGAGGTCCGTGTCGCGATGGCCCGATCAGCAGACGCGGCCCGACGCTGCGCTACGGCGCTCGAGAACGGTGACCGTCGCACGGTCGGGGAGATGATGACGCTCACCTGGAACTCTCGCATCTCGGTCTACGACGTGCGCGCCGACCAACGCCGACTGGTCGACGACTACCGGTCGATCCCGGGGGTTGCGGTCAACCAGGCGGGTTCAGGCGGCGCGGTCATCGTCTTTCCGGTCGACGGTGAGCCCTCCGTGCGCCGCGACGAAGTGCTCGAGGCGGCTGCACGATTCGGCGACGGCGCCGTCGTCGTGGGTGGGTTAGGACCGACCGCCTGACCGGACCAGATGGACGGGCGTCGGTATCTTCGACCCCATGCGCAGGGCCCTCATCGCGATGCTCGTGGTGTTCGTGTTCGCGGCGGCGTGTACCGACGACGGGGTGTTGCGCAGCGAGGTCGACACGTCGTCGACCAGCTCGGTCGACACGACCGAGGCGTCGAGCGACGAGGTCGCGATCCCGACCACGGCCGCGCCCGAGCCGTCTGATGAGGCCGGCGGCGTCTCGTCCACGACCGGCCTCCCGACGACGGTGCCCGAGGCCGCGCGACTGCCCGCCGGCGCCGGCGCTGACGGGGTCGGTGACCCGTACTATCCGGAGCTCGGCAACGGTGGCTACGACGTCCAGAGCTACGACATCGCGATGACGGTCGACGTCGTCACCGACGTGGTCGATGCGGTGGTCACGATCGATGCGGTCGCACTTCAGCCGCTGACGGCGTTCAACCTCGACTTCGAGGGTTTCGAGGTCACCGCCATCTCCGTCGATGGGCGAGCCGCCGAGGTGCTGCGTGCCGGCTCCGAGATGACCGTCGTGCCCGACACGACCATCGAGCAGGCCTCCCGGTTCGTGACGGCGGTGTCCTACACCGGGGTGCCGACCCGAATCGCCTCCGAGGCTTGGGGCGCCGGGGTCGGTTGGATCGACGCCGGCGACTACTCCTACGTCGTCAGCGAACCGTCCGGCGCCCACGGCTTCATGCCGGCGAACGACCATCCGTCCGACAAGGCGTTCTTCCGCTACGAGATCACGGTGCCCGAGGGCGTCGAGGTGATCGCGAACGGCGTGAACACCTCGACCGAGAGCGGGCCGGACGGTGTCACCTGGGTCTACGAGCTCCGCGATCCGATGGCGACCTATCTGGCGACGATCGGCATCGGTGATTACGTGCTCGAGCAGCAGGTTCGTGACGACGGCATCCTGCTTCGAGATGCCTATCGGCCCTCGATGGCGGACCGCGCCCGGCCGTTCGTGGACCTGCACAGCGAGATGATCGACGTGTTGTCGCCACTGTTCGGTCCGTACCCGTTCGAGGCCTACGGCGCGCTCGTCGTCGACGACGACTTCGGTGGCGCACTCGAGACCCAGACGATCTCGGCGTTCTCGGCGACCATCTTCTCGAACCCGGTCCTGGCCGAGACGGTGGTGGTCCACGAGCTGGCGCACCAGTGGTTCGGCGATGCGCTGACGCCGGCGACGTGGAACGACATCTGGTTGAACGAGGGTTTCGCCACCTACACCGAGTGGTTGTGGCGTGAGGCGACCGAACCCGGCTTCGACATCGACCGGTACGCCGAGGACCTGGCGACCCGAGGTGGGTTCGCCTGGGGCCCACCAGGGGACCCCGGAGCTGCGCGGATCTTCGCCCCGACCGTCTACCAGCGTGGCGGGTTGACCCTGCACGCCGTGCGCCGTGGGCGACGTTCTTCGACGGTCTGCGCCTGTACGTCGAGCGTCACCTCCACGGGATCGTGAGCACCGCCGACTTCGCCCAGGCGATGCTCGACGCGACGGGCGTCGACATCACCGCCTTGCTCGACGACTGGCTGTACTCGGAGGCGACGCCCGAACTGCCCGGCTGACGTCGGCGTCGTCGGCCGACCTAGGGTCGGACTCCTCGAACGAGATGGGGGAGATGCGATGACGGCACGACTCGACGGCAAGGTCGTCCTGATCACGGGCGGCGCCAGGGGACAGGGCGCTGCGGAGGCACGTCTGTGCCGTGAGTCCGGTGCCAAGGTGGTCCTCACCGACGTGTTGGTCGACGAGGGTGAGGCCGTCGCGGCCGAGGTCGGCGGCCGGTTCATCGAGCACGACGTCACCTCGCCGGAGGCGTGGGCCGACGTGGTCGCCGCGACCCTCGAGCAGCACGGACGGATCGACGGGCTGGTCAACAACGCCGGCGTGTTCGTCATCCGCGGCCTGCTCGACACCACACTCGACGAGTACCGCCGCATCACCGAGATCAACCAGACCGGCGTGTTCCTCGGCCTCCAGGCCGTCGGTGCGGTCATGGCCGAACAGGGGAGCGGCAGCATCGTCAACATCAGCTCGATCGCCGGCCTCGGCGGGGCAGGCGGCAACGCGTTCGCCTATGCGACCGCCAAGTGGGCGGTGCGTGGCATGACGAAGGCGGCCGGCGTCGAGCTCGGACGTCGCGGCGTCCGGGTGAACAGCGTGCATCCCGGCATCATCGAGACACCGATGATGGAGGAGTTCGTCGTGCTCGGCGATGCCTGGCACGAGCAGCTGCGCTCGCGGATCCCGCTCGGCCGCACCGCCGCAGCCGACGAGGTCGCAGACGTGGTGATCTTCCTGCTCTCCGACGACGCCAGGTACTGCGCCGGCCACGAGTTCGTGGTCGACGGCGCGATGACCGCCTGACCTCAGTCCACGATCACGACCGGCGTACCGAGGGGAACCCGCCCGGCGAGCCGCCGGATCAGATCGTTGTCGGTCCGCACACAGCCACGTGACACGGCCTCGCCGAGCAGGTGCGGCTGGTTCGTGCCGTGGATCGCGACCTGTCCGTTGCCGCCGGCGAAGTCGGTCTCGGTGTCGGAGTACATGGCCAGCCCGAGGGCGTAGGGGCCGTAGATCGTCGCTTCGGGAGTGGCGAGCACATCCGTCACGTACGTGGTGCCGGTCGGCGTGACCGATCCTTCGGCACCCACACCGACCGTTCCCGTCTCGATCGGGACGCCGTCGTCGAACAACACGAGGCGACGCTCGCTCAGATCGATGACGATGAACAACGACGTCCACGTGAGCTCGACGTCGTCGGTTCGGACCCAGCCGGTGGATCCGTTCGGGCGCTGGTCGAGCCGGACGCGAAGCCAGTCGTCGTGCTCGCTGATCACCGACAGGGTCCGGGTCATCCCGAAACGCGTGGTCGGATCGATGGTGGCGAGCTTGGAACCGTCGGGTGACTCGTACGCCGTGATCTGTTCGGTGAGGGTCGCGATTCGGTGGGCCGCCGCCGGGACTTCCTCGAACATGGACGGCGCGATCTCGTCGACTGCTGCGGTGACCGCAGTGGTCGGGGACACCTCGGCCATCGGCACGCTGCGCTCGTCTGTGGTCGCGTCGGTCGTCTCGGCTCCGGCGGTGGCCGACGGCAGCTGCGTCAGCAGCAGCAGGATCGCGGTGAGCGCCAGGCTCGTCAGGAGCCGCATGTCGTCAGCCGGTGAAGTCGGGGACCGTGATCACCGGGATCGGGGGATCGGCCTCGTCCGGTGCGGGCGGTTCGTTCGACACGAGCACCCGGACCTGGGCCGTGTCGATGCCGCAGCGGCCGTCGGTGACGGTGTAGACGAAGCTGTCCTCGCCCTCGAAGCCGAGGCCCGGCTGGTACACGACGGTGCCTTCGTCGCCGAGCTCGGCCGTGCCGCTGGTGGGTCGACCGATCGACTCGAGCATGAGTTCGTGGCCGTCGTAGTCCTTGTCGTTGGCCATCGGATCGATGGTCACCGAGCCGCCAGGGAGCGTCCAGGCCTCGTCGTCGAGGGCGCGCGGCGCGTTGTTGATGACCCCGAGGTTGCTGAGACCGTCGCACGCGCCGTCGGCGGCGTCCGCGGTTCCGAACGTCGAGAGACCTGCGCCTGCGATGATCAGTGCCAGGACACCGGCCGTCCACTGCCTACCCATGCTGCTCCGTCGGCGCGCGCAGGCGTTGCGTTGAGGCTTCGGGTCAGATCGCTGCGTCGAGTTCCTCGGGCAGTGGCTGTTCGTGGACCACCGCGATCTCCTGCACGGCACGGGTGAGTGCCACGTAGAGGCCGCGTAGGCCGCGTGCGGTCGTCCCCGCGATCTCGGCAGGTTCGACGACCACCACGGCGTCGAACTCGAGGCCCTTGGACTCGACGGCGTGGAGCGTCACCGCATCGAGCTCGTGTTCAGCGAGCAACGCCTCGACGTGTTCGACCCGCGAGGGTGCGGTGATCGCAGCGACCGTCGTGTGGGTGTCACACAGCCGGCGAACCTCGTCCACGAGCGCGGCGTCGACGTCGTCGGTCGTCACCCGGCGGGGCGGCTGACCGCCCGACCGCACCGAGGTCGACGGCTGCACGCCGGGCGCAGCGCGAGGCAGCAGGGGAGCGGCCGCGTCGAGCAACGCTGCCGGTAGTCGATAGCCGATGGTCAGTTCTGCGGTCCTGCCCTCGTCGATGCCGAGGTGGCCGAGTGTGTCCGCCCACGAGGTCTGCGACGCAGGTGTCGTCGCCTGTGCGAGATCGCCGAGGATCGTGGCCGAACCGCGTCGCGATCGTCGACCCACGAGCCGCAGGCCCATCGCCGACAGGTCCTGGGCCTCGTCGACGACGATGTGCCCGAACGAGGTACCGAGCCCACCATTGAGCTGATATTCGAGTTCCGCGAGGAGCAGGAGATCGGCCGATGTCCACGGCTCGTCGTCGACCTTCGCACTCGACCGCCGAGCGATGGCGGCGCGTTCGTCGGGGCTGAACTCCGGCATGACCTCGTCGCGCAGTGAGGCGTTCGACAACAGCTGTCGCAACAGCTGTGCAGGGCTCTGGGTGGGCCAGATCCGATCGAACTGACTCGTGAAGTCCTTCGACGACAACAACTGCTGGCGGAGCTCGTCGGCCCGGAGCCGCTCGTCGGGGTGTCGGCGATGGCGACGTTCCAGCGCGCCTCGTGCGATGGCCTGTCGGACGCCTTCACGCGCCCTGTTGACCGGGCCGCCGCGCTCGAGCGCCGCCTCGATGAGGTCCTCCACCTCGAATCCGGGCAGGCGAACCACTCGATGGCCGAGGCCCGCTTCGATGTCGGCGGCGGCGATCTTGTGGGTCGTGAGGCGACGGATGACGTCGACCATCTCGATCTGACCCTTCACCGATGCAGCCGCGTCGGTGTCGATGGCTCTCGTGAAGCGCCGTGGGTCGGCCAGACCGTCGATGGTCAGCTGCGTGACGGCGTGCTCGCCGAGGGAGGGGAGCACCTGGGAGATGTACTCGAGGAAGCGTTGGTTCGGCCCGACGACGAGGACCCCTTCACGGCTCAGCCGCTCTCGGTACTCGTACATCAGGAAGGCCGCACGGTGGAGGCCGACGGCCGTCTTCCCGGTGCCGGGGCCGCCCTGGACGACGATGGTCTCCTCGAGCGGTGCCCTGATGATCTCGTCCTGTTCACCCTGGATCGTCGCGACGATGTCGCGCATCTCGCCGCTGCGACTCCGTTCCAGCTCGGCGATCAGGGGGTCGGGAACGCCGCCGCCGGAGCCGCCTTCCGGATCGTCGAAGTCCTCGTCGAACACCGCGACGACGCGGCTGTGCTCGATCGTGTGGCGACGCCGGTGGTCGAGGTCGAGCGGGTCGGCCCACGTCGCCCGATAGAACGGCGTCGCCGCCGGCGCACGCCAGTCGATGACGACCTCGCGGCCGGCCTCGTCGTCGATGTGTCGGCGGCCGACGTGGAACGCGCCGTCCGGTCCGTCGATCGAACCGAAGAACAGACCGCTCGGATCGTCGACCAGTGTCCGCAGCCGGTACTGCAGGGTGGCGCGAGCGGCCTCGG
>JAHDHM010000433.1 GCA_020631315.1 Acidimicrobiales bacterium | reverse complement strand
GCCGGTGATCTCGAAGTCGGTGCTCGCCGTGCTGGTCGTGCTGGTGCTGGCGTTCGTCAACGTGATCGATCCGGCTCGTCGACCCGACACGTCGGCCGATGCGCTCCGCCGAGCTGCGGCGTTGGAGCTGGGCCTCGATGCCGCAGTCGTGGTGGCCGTCGTCTGGCTCGCCGGTGTCGATCCTCGCGGGCCGATCTGGGTGCTGCTCGTGTTGCCGATCCTCGAGGCGGCGCTGCGCTTCGGGGCGAGAGCGTCGATGGTGGTCCTCGTCGTGATGTGCGGTGCCTACATCGGGCGCGACATCTGGTCGGCGGCGACCTACGAGACGATGACGTTCAGCCCGGCGACCGTCGTGCAGCGGGTGGGCATCCTCATCGTGGTCGGCGTCAGTGTCGGCTTCCTCGCTGCGGAGCTGGCTCGTGAGGTGTCACGACATCGCTTCGCCCGAACGGACGCCGAGCGGCACGCACAGGTGCTGACCGTCGTGGCCGAGTCGTCGCGGCGCATGACGTCGTTGGACGCCGACGATGCGCTCCGTGGTCTGGCCGGTTCGCTGCACCGTCTGGGCGTCGCGCGTGTCGGGGTGGCTCGATGGAACGGTGTGCAGTTCACCGGTCATCGAGCTGGAAGTGACGATGCACCGGTCGCCTTGCTGGCTGAGCGGCTCGGCGGCGACCTGGCTCGAAGCGGCCGGCCGATCTCGCTGGGTCCCGATCAGATCTCGGTCTTGGTCCCCGATGCGGACCTGCACGCCGCGGTCGGTGTGCCGATCCCAGGGAGCGACGGCGTCATCGGTGCGGTGGTCGCGTCTGGCCCGTTGTCGGACGAGACGGTCGGGGCGATCACGATGCTCGCCTCGCACGTCGGTGTCGTTCTCGAGCACGCGGCGTCGCACGGTGAGGTGCAGCGTCTGCAGCGGCGGCTGGCGCATCAGGCGTATCACGACAGCCTCACCGGACTTCCGAACCGCGCATCGTTCGCGGCTCGGTTCGAGCGTGGCCGTGAGCGTCGAGCCGCGACGGCCACCGGCGTGGCGGTGCTCTTCATCGACCTCGACGGCTTCAAGAACATCAACGACGAGCTCGGCCACGCGGCCGGTGACGAACTGTTGATGGCGGTCGCCGCTGCGATCCGCGATGCGCTGCGTCCCTATGACGTCGTGGCCCGTCTGGGTGGCGACGAGTTCGTGGCGCTGTTGGAGCGAGTGACCGACGTGGCCGGTGCGGTCGCTGCGGCAGAGCGCGTGCTGGAGGCGGTGCGGGCCCCGGTCGAGCTGACCCGAGCGCGGGTGACGGTCGGCGCGTCCATTGGCGTCGTCTACCGCGACGATGTGCCGTCCGACGTCGACGAACTGCTGCAGGCCGCCGACGCAGCCATGTACGAGGCCAAGCGCGCCGGCAAGGGCAGGGTCGTGGTGCTCGACGAAGCGGCGCTCGGCGGACCGGCCGCCTCGATGGGCGAGTCCGCCTGAGCCCTCCCGGGTTTGCGCCGCCGAGCTGATCCGTTCGTCGAGATGCCGCGGACGACGTTCCTGCGCGCTCAGGCGCGCCTGCAAGGTCTCGCGAAGAAATGGGTGTGACGGTTGACTCATCGTGGTTACCGGTTGGTAACTTGTGTTGTTACCGACGGGTAACTTCTTTGCTCGTCGCCGAAGGTCGCCGGTGTGGCGGCCGACGGGAACCGATGTCAGACGAGGGCGCCACCGGCCGGTTCGGCGCCGAGGAGGCCACCATGGACTTCAATCTCTCCCTCAACGAGGACCAGATCCAGCTGCAGAAGTGGGTCCACGACTTCGCCGAGGACGTCATCCGTCCGAACGCCGAGGAATGGGACGAGCGGGAAGAGTTCCCGTACCCCGTCGTCGAGCAGGCCCAGGAGATCGGCCTCTACGGCTGGGAGTTCATGGCCGAGGGCATGATGAACGACCCGACCGGCCTGACCCTTCCGGTCGCCATCGAGGAGATGTTCTGGGGCGACGCCGGCATCGGCATGGCCATCATGGGCACCGGCCTCGCCGCCGCAGGCATCGCCGCGTCGGGCACACCCGAGCAGGTGATGGAGTGGGTGCCCGAGTGCTACGGCACCCCGGGTGACATGAAGCTCGGCGCCTTCGCAGCCTCTGAGCCCGACGCCGGTTCCGACGTCGGCGGCTACCGCACCCGTGCCGTGTACGACGCTGCCACCGACGAGTGGGTGCTCAACGGCACCAAGGCGTGGATCACCAACGGTGGCATCGCCGACGTGCACGTCGTCGTCGCCGTGGTCGAGCCCGAGTTCGGCTCGAAGGGCCACGCCAGCTTCGTGATCCCGCCCGGCACCAAGGGCCTGTCGATGGGTCAGAAGTACAAGAAGCACGGCATTCGTGCGTCGCACACCGCCGAGGTCGTCCTCGACGACGTGCGCGTCCCGGGTCGCTGCCTGTTGGGCGGCAAGGACAAGCTCGACGAGCGTCTCGCCCGTGTGCGTGAAGGCAAGTCGGGCAACGCCCAGGCCGCCATGCAGACCTTCGAGGCCACCCGCCCCGCCGTCGGCGCCCAGGCGCTCGGCGTGGCCCGTGCCGCCTACGAGTACTCGCTCGAGTACGCGAAGGAGCGCCACGCCTTCGGTCGGCCGATCATCAAGAACCAGTCGATCGCCTTCATGCTCGCCGACATGGCCACCGAGATCGATGCGTCCCGCATGCTGATCTGGCGTGCCGCTTGGCTCGGCAAGCAGAAGCAGTTCAAGAACGCCGAAGGTTCGATGGCCAAGCTCAAGGCCGGCCGTACCGCCACCTGGGTCACCGAGCGTGCGATCCAGATCCTCGGCGGCTACGGCTACACCCGCGAGTACCCGGTCGAGCGCTGGCACCGTGACGCGAAGATCCACGACATCTTCGAAGGCACCGAGCAGATCCAGC
>JAHDHM010000432.1 GCA_020631315.1 Acidimicrobiales bacterium | reverse complement strand
CATGAGGTTCATGATGACCAGCCGTCAGGCGTCCCCCAGCCAACGAGTAGCGGGGTGCCTTCTGGCCATCGCTCTGATCGCAGCGGCCTGCAGTGGCGGTGATGACGACGCCGCAGTCGCGACCACCGACACGACCGTCGCCGCGTCCGAGACGACCGTGGCGCCGGCCGACGACACGACGACCTCGACCACTGCCGCATCAGAGCCGGTCGACGGGAGTGCCTCGGGCGACGTCTGTGCCGTGGTGTCCGGGGATCTCGACCTCGCGGACCCGGGCGCCACGGAGAGCATCCTCGCTGCGACGCCCGACGAGTTCCGTACCTCGATGCAGGCGCTCGTCCAGGTGTCGACCGCATTGGCTGTCTCCATCGACGGCGGTTCGACCGACGAACTCGTCGACGTGCTCGACGCGAATCCGAACTTGGCGGCGGACCTCGAGCGCATGGCGGACCTGCACCTGACCGGGTGCGATGACCAGGCGTCGGTCGAGGAGTTCCGGACCAGCTTGGGCATCTTCGCCCTCAGCCAGGGAGAGCCGTCGGCGGAGTACTGCGCTGCCTTGTCCGCGCAGTTCAACGACGACCTCTTCTCCGATGAAGAGACCGACGACAGCGACGAAGCCGACCTCGCGTCGCTTCGTGCCATCGCCGTGCCTGAACACGCCGAGGCGTTCGATCGCGTGGCCGCGCTCGACGCCCTCGATCCCGACAACCCCGACGTCGAGCTGCTCACGGCGGTCGGCGTCGACATCATGGGACTCGGGCTGTTCACCGAGGCCCGCTGTAAGACACCGGGAGCGTTCGGTGCGGCGGTGTTCATCGGTGCGTTCCTGTCGGCGGCGGCATCGGATGAGGGTTTCGGCGACGCCACTTCGGATGACGGGGCTTCGGATGACGGGGCTTCGGATGACGGTGCAATGGAGGCCGAGCCAGTGGTCCTCGAGCGGGTCGCCGCAGGGCCCGAAGCCGACGCGATCATCGAGCTGGCGAACGGTCGCATCGACGCACTCGACTGGGTGCTCCTCGACCTCAACACCGACGACCCGGGCATCTATCTCGTCGATCTGCTCGTCCCGGTCGGCTGGGAAGTCGGTGGCGGATTCTCCGTCGACGTGACGCCTCCTGCCGACAGCGACATCTCGTTCTTCACCGACATCACGGTCAGTGCGTCATGTCAGGGCTTCTGCGCTCCGACGGACGAGTGGGCCGAACGATTCGCCTCCGGCTTCGACGCGGCCAGCGTCGTGTACGACGAGGCGCTCACCGGACCCGAGGGTCGCCTGGTCGTGCTCGACGACTCGTTCCTGTTGGACGTGACCGTCGGACGCTGGGACGCAACGGCCGACCACTTCTTCCAGTGTTCGTTCGAGCTGGACGAGGCCGACGCGGACCTCGAAGCGTTCGCCTCGGTGATCTGCCAGGCAGCCTTGCCGCGGTGGCTGCCGCTGCCGGAGTGAGGCGCTTCCCCTCTACCGCGTGCCGGCGATGAGGTCGGCGACGGTGCGGCGGACCGGGGTGGCCAGCGCAAGCTGACTCTCGGAGCGGATCACCCCGTCGGCGTGGACGACGCGCTGGATCAGTTCGTGGAGGTGGTCGTTCGATCGGGCGGCGATGCGGCACAGCAGATCGCCTGAGCCGGTCACGACGTGGACCTCCAGCACCTCGGGCATGTCGGCCAGAGTGGCCAACACGCCGTCGTGCGCGCCCTGCGCGATGGCGAGCGTGGTGAACGCCATCACGTCGTGCTCGGTGGCCCGTGGATCGAGCTCGGGACCCCACCCGGTGATGACGCCTCGGTCCTCCAG
The DNA here is from genome assembly GCA_020631315.1 of Acidimicrobiales bacterium. Next base: position 1,119 of record JAHDHM010000432.1, on the reverse strand, counting down.
TCGGGCCAGCCGCGACTGCACGGTGCCCCTCGCCATCCCGGTCGCTCGGGCGACCTCGGCGTTCGTGGTGCGACCGCTCTGTCGGAGGGCACTGATCAGAGTGCGGTCTGCATCGTCCATTTGATAGCCGGATTCAGCCATGTCGACCCCGATCATCGGCTCGATTGAACAGATCGTTCAGCCTACTTGTCGGTCATCGAGCGGATCGCTCTACTGGATCTCGCTGCAGTCGCATCGGCGCAGTGGAAGTCACCAGCCGGAAGGGGCCGTCATGTCGCACCTCAAGCGAGTCGATCACATCACCTACGCCTGCGCCGCAGGGACCATCGAGAAGTGGGCCTGGTTCCACATCGAGGTCGAGGGCGGACGCCTCATCAACCGCATCGACGACGTCCGTCCCGACGACCCTGACGACAGCATGAAGATCTGGTGCATCGACTTCGGCGAGTTCGGTGTCGCCCTGATCGAGGGCATCGACCGGGCCAGCACCAGCCAGGTGACCGCCTTCGTCGACCGCCACGGCGACCACTCGATCCAGCACGTCGCCTTCGACACCTACGACCTCGACGGCTTCATCGCCCGCATGAAGTCCATGGGCGGCACGCCCCGCGGCGAGGTGCTCGTGCGCAACGACGGCTTCGGCACCCTGCGCCAGATGTTCGCCCGCGGCTACGAGGAGGGTGGCGCCGACGTCACCTGCTTCCCCGAGTACGTCGAGCGTCCGAACGCCGACACCGGCGACGACGTGAGCATCACGTTCGCCGAGGAGACCGGCAAGGGCTTCTACGACCAGGTCGCCGACGCGGTCGAAGCCGGCGACGACGCCCCGTTCTTCGACTTCTCCCGCATGCCCGCCGACTGGGAAGTCCCCGAAGCCACCCCGCTCGCCGGCGCCCGGTAGGGCGCCGGGACCAACACCGCGCTCGATAGTGCGACGGGACCAGCACAACGCCCGGTAGGGCGACGGGACCAGCCCTGCGGCTACCGTCCGGACGGTGAGCACGACGGGACGGGCGGCGGTACTGCGAGAGGTCGGACGGCCGGCTGAGATCGAAGAGGTCACCTTCGACGACCCCGCTCCGGGCGAGGTGCTGGTGCGCACGTCTGCAGCGGGCGTGT
>JAHDHM010000023.1 GCA_020631315.1 Acidimicrobiales bacterium | reverse complement strand
CGGAGTACGAACCCTGGCCCGGATGGGGCTCAGCTTCGACGCGTGGCTGTTCCATCCGCAGCTCGACGACCTGTGCGAGCTCGCCGACGCCGTGCCCGAAGCGACCATCGTCCTCGACCACCTCGGCGGCCCGCTCGGCATCGGCCCCTACGCCCACGACCGCAAGCGGGTACGCACCGACTGGTGTGCCGGGATGCAGCGGGTCGCCGAGCGGCCGAACGTCGTGGTGAAGATCGGCGGGATCGGCATGGAGTGGTACTTCGGCATGGGCTGGTCGGAGCGTCCGGCACCGCCCGGATCGGAGGAGGTCGCCGCCTACTGGGCCGACGACGTTTGCTTCTGCATCGACACCTTCGGACCGGAGCGGTCGATGGCCGAGTCGAACTTCCCGGTCGACCGAGCCTCGCTGCCGTACCCGGTGCTGTGGAACGCGCTCCAGATCATCTGCAGCACCTACAGCGACACCGAGCAAGACCTGGTCTTCTCCGGGACAGCGACTGCGGCCTATCGCCTCGCCGGGTAGGTCGCAGCTCCTCGCCGGGTACGTCGCAGTTCAGCCGTCGCTCAGGATCGCCAGGTCGCGGCGGGCGTAGCGCAGGTGCTCGAACTCCTCCTCGAGCACGGCATGCCAACAGTCGAGGACTCTGGCCCGACCGCTCTCGGGCACCTCGACGACCTCGGTGAGGCGCTCGTCGCCCATGTCGGCGAGGTGTGCTGCCATGGCCTCGAAGTTCTCCCGCCGAGCTGCGAGCACGTCGGCTTCGGTGGGGTCGGCATCGAGGTCGAGGCCCGGCCACGGGAAGTCGACCGAGCCCGAGTTCGGCATGCCGAGTGCGTGGAACTCGCCACCCGCGATCGGGGCGGTGAACCACTTGTCCGTGGCGAACACGAGATGGCGAAGCGTCTCAATCAGCGACCACTCGCCGTTCACCCGTTCGAGGCGCTGCGCCTCGGTGAGATCGGCGGCCTCGGCGAGCGTGTCGTCCCATGCGGCCTGCATCGCAGTGCAGGCTTCGGCGATGGACGCGACGTCGCCGGCGATGCTCATGGTCCGCAGCGGTTCCCACGGGTCGTTGGCCTTGACGTGGTCGGTGACGTCGACGCCGTTGATCACCAGCCGGTCGACGTGCCCGTCGATCTCGACATCGTGAAGGATCACATGATGTGTGCGCACTCCGGAGAAGTCGACGTCGCGCATCGTGGCGTCACGCAATCGCACTCCCCAGAACGACGCACCCGTCAGGTCTCGGTCCTCGAACTCCTCGGCCACGCGACCGCCCCCTCGTCTTCTGGCCTGAGCTTACGAAGTCCGCGGTTCGTGGTTCGGAGAGGGCAGAGTGGACGGGTGGACAGCGGCTCGACCATCGACGACGCAGCGAGCGCGCTTGCCGCCCACTTGCGTGAGCGTCACGGCATCGAGCCCACGAGCGTCACGCCGTTGAGCGTGCATCGCGAGGGTGTGTACCGGGTCGATCGCAAGAGCGGGCCCAGCTGGGTGGCCCGCGTCCACCCAGCGGAGCGTCCAGCCGACTTCGCTCACGGTGACGTCACGATCCTTCGCCTGTTGGAACGACTCGGCTACCCGGCCGAGCGCCCTGCAGCGACCGGGGCGGTCTCAGATCTGGACGGTGCCGCCGTGGTCGTCACCGAGTTCGTCAGTGGCGACCCACCCGCGTCAGGTGTCGAGAAGATCGCGGTCGCCGCCGATCTCCTTGGTCGGCTGCACACGCTCGATGCGAGTGAGGTCCATCGGCCAGGCGGTGCCGCAGCGGACGATCCGCTGTTTGCGGGTGCGCCGAGCCGAGACGTCGATGCTGCACTGGACTTGCTCGATGCCGCAGCGGAGGCGGCGCCCACTGTCCGACCTCACGTCGACCGACTGCGCGAGCTGGCAACGTCGGTTGACTCGGGGGACGGGCTGCCCGAGGCGCTGGTACACGGGAACCTGCTGCACGATCCCGACCACTTCGTGATGTCCGCCGACGGGCCGATCGTCATCAACTGGGCGTCTGCGGGCCTCGGCCCCCGGCTCGCCGATCTCGCGTTCCTCGTGTGGGCGGCCGAGTGGGGCGACGGAGACGGCGTGGCGGTCGCCGTCGACGCCTACCGCCGTCACGTCGAGGTCACAGCCGATGAGCTCGATCGGCTCGAGGCCGTCATGCTGGTCCGTCCGCTCTACCTGACGTGCGTCGACCTGCACCGAGCTGCGGTCGCCGGCGAGCACGTGACCGGCGACGAGTGGTGGTGGAACATGATCGACCCCGCGCACATCGCCCGGAACGCCGCAGCAGCGCGGGCCGCGTTCGTCGGGGGCTCCGATGTCGGTTGACGAACCGATTGCCATCGCATCGATCGTCTGGCGGCTCGACGGGGACCAGAGCAGCGAGCACGCGTGGGTGAGTGAGCGCGCCGACGGTGCGACGCTGGCCGGACGGACGGTGCTCGTCGTGCATCGCCGACCGGCGTCGATTGCCTATGAGGTCGAACTCGACCATCGATGGCACACGCGAACGGTGTCGGCCGCGGTTCGTTTCGGGACGTCGCCTGAGTGGCGAGTCGAGGTGGTGATGCACGACGGCCGTTGGTCGTTCGATGGCGTTCCCGACGACACGTTCGACGGATGCATCGACGTCGACCTCGGCTGGACGCCGGCGACGAACCTGCTGCCCATTCGTCGCTGTGATCTCCAGGTCGGTGAGTCGGTCGAGATCGACACGGCATGGCTCCGATTCCCCGAGCTCGAATTCGCTCGTGGCAACCAGCGCTACACCCGGCTCGACGAGACGACCTGGCGCTACGAATCCGGCGATTTCGCCCGAGATCTCACGGTGAACCGCCGCGACTTCGTCACGGCCTACGGCGACGACCTGTGGCAAGCCGTCGCGACAAGCGGCTGAGTCTGGTCTCAAACGCCGCCAAGCAACTGCTCCCAGAAGCGGCGGTCGAATCGGACGGGCTGCTGGTCTCGGCGAACAGCTCGGAAGGTCCGGGCGACCACGAGGTCGAGTGACGGCACCACGTAGAGCCGGTTCTCCATCGCGCCACGGGCCAGGAGCAGATCACCCGGTGCCCCTCGGACGGTCGGCCCGTCGCGCCGCTCCGCCTCGCTGAACGGCAGGCGATGATGCGTCTGGTCGTTGTTCCACCAGCACAGGCCCCACGACGGGTTCTCCTGCGAACCCGGCCGGCCGATGGCGGCCACATGGCTCGCCGGAACGACCTTCCCTCCGCCGTGGAGGATCACGGTCCCGAACGCCGCGAGGTCCGCGGCGTTCGACAACATGCCGGTGATCGGACAGCCATCGGGTCGGGTGACCGTGCGTTCGACCCAACGCGTCGAGCCCATGCCGATCGGGCCGAGCAACCACTCCGCCATCAGATCGGGGAGTGATCGACCTGAAGTCAGCTCCAACACGGTCTTCAGGTAGTTGTACGAGATGTTGTCGTAACGCCAGGTGACACCCACCTCGCCCAGCGGCTGCAGTTGATCGTCGTCACCCGTCGTCATGTCGAGCACACGGCGGATGGTCAGCCGTTCCTCAGCCGACGACTCGAGATGGGTCCAGCCGACGCCAAGATGGTCGCTGACGGCGTCGTCGAGCCGAAGCAGGCCTCGTTCCTCGGCGATGGCGAACATCGCTGACACGAGCACCTTCTGCACGGCGAACACATCGAGCGGATCACGGTCGTCGGCCAGATCGACGACGATCTCGCCTCGATGGACGATCGTCAGCTGGGCCGTCTCGGCCTCACGAGCGAACTCGACCACGCTCGCCAGCGAGTGCTCGTCGATCGGGTCAGGTGCATCGGCCACACGGCGAGGCTAGAGCCGACGGTCGCACGCAGTCTCGACCGGCGTGTCAACATCACGCACGTCGCCCCGTCGTTCGAAGGGTTCCTCCGATGAAGCTGCTCCGTCATGTCGTGGTGTTCGACGCAGCCGATGTGTCGTCGGAGAGCCGATTCTGGGCGTCGATGCTCGACGGCCGCGTCATCGACGAGGACCCCCGGTTCCACTGCGTGATCGACGGTGACGGCAGCTGGGTCATCGGAGTGCAGAGCGCACCGGGGCACGTCCCGCCGAGCTGGCCGGATGGAGCGCCACAGCAGGTGCATGTCGACCTTCACGTGGAGGATCCGACAGCAGCGATCGAGCAGGCACTCGATCTCGGTGCCCGGGTGCTCGAACGCAACGGCGATCCAGTCGATCCGGGCGGCCACCACGTCTTCGCCGATCCGGCGGGTCATCCCTTCTGCATCGGTTGGGGTCACCCGACCGAGGCGGAGCTCCGCGCCTTCCTGTCCGGGCAGTAGCGCCGAGAACGTCCCGGGGAGCGGCTACGCGAGATCGTGGGCGAAGGCGGTCTGGCGGCCTTCGTCGCGGAGCCAGCCGAGCGCCGTCCAACCGGTCGCCCGATAGAAGGCGTGGCCACGGTCGTATCCACTCGGCGTCCACAGCACCGCCGAGTCGAACTCTCGACGAAGCTGGCCGAGTGCAACCTCCATCAGCGCCGACCCGACACCACGTCGCCAGAACGGCGAGTCGACGGCGATGGTCTGCAGTTCGCCGAGCCCAGCCTCGACCGGGTCGCGACTCGCGCCGATGCCGCAGAAGCCGGCGATCGTTCCGTCGAGCTCGGCGACGGTCCAGGTGACGTTCGCGTCCTGCAGGTCGACCGCCCATCGGTCACGACGCTCGGTGGTGTGCTCGCGCACACCGAGCAAGTGTCCGTAGCCGTCGTTCCACGAGTCGATGTAGATCCGTGCGACGTCGTCGGTGTCGTCCGCTGCGACCGGTCGAAGCGTCAGCATCCGATGCGCCGCAGCGTCACCAACAGCAGGCTCAGCGGCGCTTCAGCCGATCCCACCAGAGGCGGGCGCCGACGAGCACGCTGCCGAGGCCCCCGACGAGCATCCATCCGGTGATCGCGGTCTGTGCGGCTTCGTGGTGGGCGAACATCGAGGGTGACGATACCGGTGCCGACCGCAGGTGTTCACCGTCGAACTCTGCCAATTCTGCCAGTCGGCGTGACAGAAGTACGCTGACCGCACGGGACGACGAAGGGGAGACGGATCGTGGAGTTCCAGCAGCTGGCGTTCGAACGTCGGAGCATCCGTGGCTACCAGCAGAAGCCGGTGCCGCGCGAGGTGCTCGAGGAGATCATCGAGGTCGCCTCGCAGTGCCCGTCGTCGATGAACACCCAGCCGTGGCACGTGCACGTCGTGACCGGCGACGTGCTCGATCGGATCCGCAAGGGCAACGTCGAGCGGATGATCGAGACCGGCAAGCCGGATCGTGAGATCCGAGGCCACGGCCGCTACGAAGGCGACCACCGCGAGCGCCAGAAGCGAGTTGCCGCGCAGCTGTTCGAGGCCGCCGGGATCGGGTGGGACGACAAGGAGAAGCGTCAGGACTGGGTCATGCGCGGCTTCCGCCAGTTCGACGCTCCCGTGTCCGTGGTCGGGTGCATCGACCGTGAGCTCTACGACTCGACCGAGGCCTACTTCGACCTCGGCCAGTTCGTCTACGGCCTCGTCCTCGCTGCGTGGGATCGCGGCCTCGGGTGTGTCATCAACGGCCAGGGCATCCTGCAGTCGTCGGTCGTGCGGGCCGAGGCGAACATCCCCGAGGACCAGCTGATCGTCATCACCGTGGCGATGGGGTACCCCGAGGAATCGTTCGCTGCGAACGCCGTCGAGTCCGAGCGTCGTCCGGTGTCGGAGGTCGCGTCGTTCCGCGGCTTCGACGACTGACGCCGAGTCGTCGTCAATCCAGCAGCAAGTCACCCTCGGGTGACGTCAATCGAGCAATGCGTCCGCTCGGACGGGCGCCGCGTCGGCGGCGAGGTGTTCGTCGGTGACCTTGCCGTAGAGCGAGCGGATCCGCTGCACCGAGCCGACCGTTCCGGGTCGCTCCGTGAACGACATGATGAGCAGCAGCCGCGTCGTGTCGCCCGTGTTCGGCGTCACTCGATGCAGCGAGAACCGGCCGAGGAAGAACTGCAGATCGCCCGGCCGAAGGTCGAGCGTGCGAACTGCGGCGTGGTCGCCGTCGAGGATCGCGGTGACGCCGGCCTCGTTCTCGTCGGTAGGTGATCGCAGATCCGGTGCGTACTGGAACTGCCCTCCGCTGTCGGCGGGCTGCAGCAGCATCGTGATCGTGAACTCGTTCGTGTCGAAGTGCCAGTTGAACTCCTGGCCCGTCCGCTGGACGTTCACGATCATGTTCGACACCGGGTCCTCGTAGACGTGGAGCTCGTCCTTGCCGAGGCAGTCCTGCAGGAAGTCCTTCAGTGGCGCCCAGTCGTAGAGCCGCTTCGAATGCGTGGTGTCGTCCCACTCGTCGGCACGCACGAAGCCGTTGGTGCGAGGGAAGTAGCGGTTCCGGGGATGGTCGTCCGGCAGCGACGGGTCGGGGTCACCGAGGTGGACGTTGGCTTGGTTGACCGGGTTGTAGAAGGCGAGCGATTCGCGCTCGGCGGCTTCCGCCAGCAGAGCGGCGAGGCCGGCTCCGCTCAGGAATCCGGGCAGCACGGCGCAGCCGTCGTCGTCGAGCGACGTTCTGACCTCGGCGACCAACCTGTCTCGTGCTTCGCCGAGGTCGGTGATCGGATAGCGGTCATGGTCGATCAGCTCGACCGGCCTCAACGTCGTCCCCATCCCGCGACTGTACGTCCGCCTCACGTGCCTCTGTGTATACGTACGTGAGTCGCTACAATACGTACGTGCCGAACAAGACGATCTCACTGCCGGAAGAAGTGCTGCCCATCATCGAGAGCCTCGACCAGCCGTTCTCGAACTGGGTGAGGGAACAGCTGCTCTTGGAGCGCGACCGGCGGTCGGGTGGCGACTCTCGATGGGACGAGGTCGAGGCACTCGCTCAAGAGCTCGCCGGCCGGGTCGAGTGGGCGAGCGTCGAAGAGCTGCGTGCTGGCGGTGACCTTGTTCGTTGACGCCAACATCGCGATCGCCCTGTTGAACGTCGATGACGCGCACCACCAGCTTGCGCTGAGCCGCCTCGCCGCCGAGCCGCGACCGCGGATCCTGAGCCTCACCTGGGGTGAGGCCATGGTGCGGCCACAAGCTGCCGGGTCCGCCGCGGCCGAGGTCGCAGCCCGACTGTTGGACCGCTCCTTCGAGCGGGTCGATGTGGACCAAGAGATCGTCGAGACGGCCACCCGGCTGCGAGCACGAGCTCGACAGAAGGGACTCGCTTCGAGTCGGCTGCCAATGCTCGACGCGGTGGTGGTCGCCGCTGCGATCGAACATGCGGATCGCGTTCTGACGTCTGACCGGAACTGGCCTGTCACCGAGCTTCGCCTGAACGCCCAGGTCGAAGTGCTGCGACCTGGTGCCCAGCTCAGGCGTGGGGTGTGACGAGGGCCTTGTCGCCGGTGGCCATGCGGGCGTAGGCCTTCACGTGCCCGGGGTCGACGGCATCGGCCAGTGAGAGGCGGGTGCCGTACGAGCTGGCGAAGGTGGTCGTGATCTCGGAGGAGACCCGGTCGCGAAGCTCCTGGGTGCGCTGGTCGCCGACGCGGGCCAGGAACGGCCGGAGCAGCCAGCCACCGATGCCCCACGCCATGCCGAAGTCCCGTCGCAGCACGGTGGGGGATCGGTCGAGGCCGCCGTAGACGTAGACCTGCTTGTGCGTGGCCGACCCGTAGCGGTTGAAGGCGTCGCCGGCGCCGTTCGCCACTCGCTCCATCGACGACAGCAGCGTCGACGCCAGCTCGCCACCGCCGATGGCATCGAAGGCGATCGTGGCGCCGGTCGCTGCGAGCGCTGCATCGAGGTCCGTCTCGAACGTGTCGGCGCTCGAGTCGACCACGTGCTCGGCACCCAGCTCGCGCAGCTGCGCGACCTGCTCGGCTCGGCGGACGATGTTCACCAGCGGCACGCCGTCGGCCTGGCACAGGCGGTTCAGCATCAGGCCGAGGTTTGACGCACCGACCGTGTGGACGAGGGCGGTGTGTCCTTCGAGCCGCATCGTCTCGACCATGCCGAGCGCGGTCAACGGGTTCACGAACGGCGCCGCAGCCTGCTCGGGGGTCACGCCGTCCGGCATGGGGAAGCACTGGGCGACGCCGACGTTGCGGTACTGGGCGTAGGTGTTGCCGTTGATGAAGCCGACCGTCCGACCGAGCAGGGCTTGGGCCTCCGGCGAGGCACCGGCGGCGACGACCACGCCGCCACCTTCGTTGCCGCAGGGCACGGGCACACCGATTCGTGCGGCGCCAGCGGCCAGCGCTGCGTCGGACAGGTCGGCCGTCACCCCGGGAAGGTCACCGTCGGCGGCGCGTGCGGTCGACATGTCGGCCCTGGCGAACATGGCGCCGAGGTCCGACGGGTTGATGGGAGCGGCCTCGATCCGGATCGTGACCTGGTCGTCTCGGGGCGGTGGCACGTCGGTCTCGTGCATCGCCATGGTGACGCGACCGTCGTCGGAGACGGTCGAGACGATCTCGAGTGTGGTCGTGGGGGCGGTGGCGTCGGTCATCGGTTGCTCCGGTCGAAGGGTGGGGGCGGCGTGGCTGTGGCGAGGTCAGATGGCCAGGTCGTGGTCGTTGTAGTCCTGCAGGATCTCGGCGGCGCGTTCGGGGGTGTGCCGGAACTCGTCCATCCGTCCGACGAACGGCTCGTACCTGAACGGTGCCTCGTCAGGATGGTGCTGTCGGCGGGCTTCGATGGCGAGCGCGATGACGGCCGCTCGGGCGTCGATGCGCTCGTCGTCGTACACGGGGTCGGCGGTGTCCGAGGCGGTCATGCGGAGCTTGCCGGCCACGCCGAGGACGGACGACCGTCGGTGGAACCCGAACGTCACCGAGATCCGCGGGTCGGGCGAGCTGTTGGCGAACGAGCCGTGCACGATCTGGCGGTTGGCGATCGTGACGTCGCCGGCGCCACACACGAGCGGGACGGCATCGGGCAGCATCTCGCTGCTGTCGTTCGCTGCGACCATGCCGACGATGTCGGCCTTGCCGTGCAGATGCGATCCGGGCACGACCCACAGGGCGTTCGCCGGCGTGGTGGCGTGGAGCTGCACCTGGAAGTTGAACCCGTGGATGCCCGGATCCCAGTTCGGCGAATCCCAGTGCGTCGCCCCGTCCTGGTGCCATCCGACGGACGACCCGAGGCCCGGCTGCTTCACGAAGATCGCGTCGTTGTAGGGGACGAAGTCGTCGCCGTTGATCGACGCAGCCACCTTCAGCAGGTCGGGATGTCCGTAGAGCCGGAGCGCCTCGGGCATCAGCGCACACATGCCGAAGATCAGGTGCACGTTGTACTCAGGTGCCGTGGCGTCGGCGGCCGGCTGCGCCATCTGGGTCGGGTGGCGGCCGGCCAGCAGTGTCGTGCCACCCCACGGGTCCGACAGCGGCTTCGTGAGCACGAACGGCTCGATCCGATGGTTCCGCCCGGCGGCCGGACGACCATGACGATCGACGTCGGCACGAGGCCCGACGGGTGCCCGTTCGACGAGGTCGTTCACCGCGTTGCGCAGTGCCACCACCTCGTCGTGTGCCACGACGTCGGTGAACACGTAGAACCCGCGGCGTTCGTAGGCGTCGACGATCTCGGTCGAGAGTCGCCCGTCGGTGTCGAATCGAATCGGACCGCGGCCGCCGAGCGTGTCGGCGTGCTGCGCTCGTTCCTCGGCGAACTCGGCCAGCGCCGCCAGATGATCCTGCCGTGACGGCGACGCGGTCGGTGTGCTCATGCTCGTCCCCCTCGCACTCGTCGACACCCGATGCGCTCTCGACCCTAGGTCGCCGACGTGTCGCCATCCTCGCCCGGGAGGTTCACCCGCGCTGCAGTGGCCTACGTTCCTCACATGTCGAAGCAGCCGCCACGGATCCGTCGAGCCCGTCCGAACCTTCCGAGTCGCGAACTCCTCATGGGCTGGACCGAGCAGATCGTGTCGCTCACCGAACAGTTCGACGAGTTCCGTCGTGTCGGCACCGACGGCGATGCCGCCGTCAGGCGCTGGATCGTCGAGGAGTTGGCCCGTCACGGAGTCGAGGCGGTCGACGAGCCGTTCGAGATCGAGACCCGACACTGCACGTCGTGGCAGTTCACCGTCGACGGTGTGGAGACGCCGAGCTTCTTCATGAACGGCGCCGAGTTCACCGGTCCGAACGGGGTGACGGCCGAACTCGTCTACGTCGGCAACGTGCTCGGTGTCGACGTGGAGGTCGACGGGAAGATCGTCGTGATGGATCTCCAGAACGGCCCCGTGCTGCCCGGCCGCGTCATCGAGTCCATCGCCGACTACGCCTACGACCCCGACGGCGTGATGGCCGCCGGCACGCTCGGCGGCCAGGGCGGCCCGGCACCGAGGAACTTCCCCGCGCCGTACTACGAGGCGGCCGACCGTGGTGCGGTCGGGTTCGTGGCGATCCTCGACGGTCGCGAGGCCGACGACGACACGTTCTTCGCTGACCCGACCGGCCGGGTCCACCCGCGGGTGCCGGGGGTGTTCCTGAAGGGCTCGGTCGGCGCGCAGCTGAAGGAACAGATGGCGACGGCCACCACGACGGCGACGATCGTGTTGGAGGGCGAGACCCGTTCGTCGACCTCGGGCAACGTGGTGGTCCACATCCCCGGCCAGAAGTCCGACGCCGTGATCGTCAACACCCACCACGACGGCGGGTGGTCGGGAGCGGTGCAGGACGCCGCAGGTGTCGCCGAGGTGATGGGGCTGGCGACGTTCTACTCGCGCTTTCCGTCGAACTACATCCAGAAGGACCTGTGGTTCGTCATCGACGGTGGCCACTACGGCTGGAACTACCCGTATGGCGCCAACGAGTTCGCGGCCACACATCCGGGTCTGCTCGACCGCACGTGTCTTGCCGTCGGTGTCGAACACATCGGCAAGCGATTCGTCGGTCGCGGCGGCGAGCTGGTCGACACCGGCGAGGTCGAACCGCGCATGCTCTACGCGCCTCGCAACCAGCTGTTGTTCGACGCAGCGGTCGCAGCGATCGAGAACAACGACCTCGTGTCGACGGTGATCCCGAAGGCGGGTGCGCTACCGCTGTTCGGTGAGACACAGTCCTTCTTCCTGCAGGGCGTGCCGAGCTTCTCGCTCATCTCGTTCCCCGAGTACCTCTTCTTCGCGAGCGACACGATCGACAAGGTCGCCGACGACCAGCTGCAGCCCGTGTTGTCCGCCGTGCTCGACATCGTGGATGCTGCGATGTACCTGCCGGCGACCTGGCTCACACACATCGACCGCTGAGTCGCCGTCCGATCGACCCGAGGGGAACGTCCATGGCGGAGCAACCGTCCGACCGCGAGATCGTCACCGTGCTGCTGCCGGAGGACGAATACACCCACGAGCCCGACCCGGTCCCGAACTACAACGAGTCGATGTACCTCAACGCGTTCGACCTCGAACGCGAGGTCGGCGCCTGGTTCCGCATGGGCAACCGGGTGAACGAGGGCTACGCCGAGATGACGGTGTGCATCTACCTGCCCGGTGGCAGGGTGGCGTTTCTCTACGGACGGCCCGAGATCACGTCGAACGACGAGATGAAGGCGGGCGGGCTCGAGATCGCCGTCGTCACTCCGTTCGAACACCTGACCATCACCTACGACGGCAAGGTCTGCCTGCTCGAGGATCCGCTCGAGATGGCCGACCCGCGCACGGCGTTCAAGAACAACCCGTTCGTCGAGTGCGAGGTGCGTCTCGACGTGCGCGGCGTGTCACCGATGTACGGCGGGCTGCCGCAGTACGCAGACGGGTCACCGATCGAGACCGACGCCGAGAAGAGCTTCGCCAAGGCCCACTACGAACAACACACCGCCGTCACGGGCACGATCCAGGTGGGTGACGATGTGCTCGACATCGACGGCTACGGCCTGCGCGACAAGTCGTGGGGTCCCCGGTACTGGCAGGCGCTCAGCTGGTACCGGTGGTTGCCGATGACGTTCGGCCCGGACTTCGGGATGATGCTCAGCATCATCGAGCGCGACGGCAAGGTCCGCTACGGCGGCATGGTGCTCGAGGGCGGCGAGTACCACCAGATCCGCGAGTGCACGATCGAGTCCGAGTGGGACGAGCACGACCATCAGACCGCGATGCGCTGCACTGCGGTCACCGATCACGGCGAGTACGAGATCACCGGCGAGGTGCTGTCCCTCATCCCGCTGCGGAACCGCCGCACCACGCCGGACGGCGAGCAGCTGCACACCCGCATCACCGAGGCGATGACGCGCTACGAGTGCAACGGCCGCGTCGGCATGGGCATGAGCGAGTACCTCGACCAGATCGTCGACGGTCGACCGATCGGCGCCGACGTCACTCGCTGAGCATTGTCACTCGCTGACATCACAGCCCGAGCCTGCGCTCAGGCTTTGGCGACGCCGCACGCCGCCGACAGGTCCTCCAGCGGCGCCGTCCGGCGCCGGGAACGAAGGATGGTGGGCCATGTCGAGGCGAATGATCTCGGTGCTCGGTGCGGTGGCGATGCTGGGCGCCGCATGTGGTGGTGGTGACGGCGATGCCTCGCCGGTGACGGTCGCCGAAGCGACGACCACTGCGGTCGAGGTGACGACCACGACGACCACCGCGCCCACGACCACTGCCGCACCCACGACGACCGCGGCGCCGACCACGACGACCTCCGCGACGACGACCACCCTCGCACCGCTGCGGTCCTGGCAACTCGACGACGTCACCGCGATCGGTCGGGTGGTCCAGGACGGCGTGACCGCGCTCACCGTCATCCGAACTGCCGACGAGGTGGCGCTCCTGGCCGTCGACGTGGAATCCGGAAACGAGCTGTGGCGAGCGCCGTACACCGTCGGTGGCCGGTTCGGCGGTATGGGTATCGCCGGCTTCGACCTCGCTTCCGGCGTGGCTGCGTACATGGAGGGCCCGCTGGGCTCACCGAACCGCACGTCGCTCGTCGGGCGTGACAGCCGCAGCGGCGACGAGTTGTGGCGCATCGACGCACCCGGCGGTTTCGGTGCCGAGGGGTGTGGCGAGGTGTTCTGCACCGCCTGGTTCGATCTCTCACGCAACCGCTACACCGTCCGCGGCGTCGAACCCGCCACCGGCGACACCCTCTGGCAGCTCGACGGTGGCGACATCGACTACGTGACCGACCCCGATCTCGCAGTGGTGCTCGAGCCAGGCACACCACCGATCGTCTACGGCGTCGAACCGTCGACGGGCGATCTCCTGTGGACGGTCGACGTCGGGGAAGCACTCGGCGGCGTCGCCACGAGCGACGCCGGCTGGAACTTCCGTCGTGAGAACGGCGTGATCCTCGGGTTCGTCGGCCGGTTCTTCGGCGAAGCACCGATCGAAGCAGCGACCTTCGGCCTCGACGAAGCCACCGGCGAACTGCTGTGGCGCCACGAAGACACCCGCATGACCCGGTGGCGTATCGACCAGTACGCGATCGCCGACTACGTCGAGGGCGAGGAGTGGTTCCGCCATCAGACGCTGTCGCATCTCGATCCGGCGACCGGCGAGATGGCGATCTACAGCGAACTCCCCGACGGAGACCTCGAGTCCGCCGCCGTCGTGTTCGGCAACGACACGCTCTACGGCCCGGACGGCGAGACCGTCTTCTGGCGGGCCGGCGACGAGTGGGTCGGGGTGAACGCCGCGAGCGGAGAGGCCGCCGACGTGCCGTCGGTCCTGTGGCTGTCAGAGGCAGAAGCCGAGGACCTCGTCGAGTTGATGCCCGGGGCCTCTCGCACCACGTGGCTGCGTGGCACCCGCTTCTCCGCCATCGACCCTGCGACGGAGGAACCCGTGGCAGTCGACGACGAGGACGTTCCGGACTTCGTCGGGCCGACCGTCGCAGGCTGGACCGTGTGGCTCGGACCGGACGGCGTGCTCCGCGGCGTCGAGCAGCGCTGATCGACGCAACGTCGCGTCAAGCGCCTGCGAGTGTCGTCATGGCGCTCGCGAGCGCCTCGTAGTCGGCGATCGAGTTGTACTGCTGGGCCGACAGGCGCAGCAGATGATCGGGCGCTTCGGGGAACGCGAACACCGGCAACTCGATCGAGAACTCCTCGGCCAGGACCGCCGCAAGCCGACGGCCGTCGTCACGGTTCGCGAGGTGATGGGGGACCGGAATCGCAGCGATCGAACCGATCATGGACTCGGGCGCCGGCTCCGTCTGCTCCCACAGATCGAGCAACACCTGGCGGCCGGCCAACACCAGCTCGTGGTTCGACGAGCGGATGCCGTCCCAGCCATCGGGCCGGTGCGTGCCGATCGTCTCGATCGCGGCGGCGACGCTGAGACGAGCCGACGGGTCATCGGTGCCCGTCCAGTCGAAGTTGGCGTGGAAGCTGCTGCCGCTGTTGTGCCAGCCGTGCTCGGCGAAGCTGATCGACGCCGAGACGGCGTGGTCGCGCCAACGCTCCTCGACCCACAGGAACGCCGCTCCCTTCGGCGAACAGATCCACTTGTGGCAGTTGGCGGTGTAGAAGTCGACGCCGAGCGCTGACGCGTCCAGGTCGACCATGCCCGGTGCGTGGGCGCCGTCGACGATCACGATCGGTGCATCGGCCGGTGACCGCTCGAGCATCGCGACGATGTCCGCGAGCGGCAGGACGAGCGCTGTCGGCGAGGTCACATGATCGAGCAACACCATGGCCGTGCGCTCGGTGATCGCAGCAGCGAAGGCAGCCGTGATCTCGTCAGGTGAGGTGACGGGGAAGGGCAGGTCGACGACCACGACCGAGCCGCCGCATCGACGAGCCGTGAAGTCCACCGCTCGCCAACATGCGGCGTAGGTGTGCGAGGTGACCACCAGCTCGGCGCCGTCCGGGAGGTGCGGCTCGATGGTGCGCAGCGCCGAGTTCACGCCGTAGGTCGCGTTCGGGACGAACACCGTCCCGGCCTCGTCGGTACCGACGAACTCAGCGAGCGCGGCGCGGGATCGCTCGAGGGCCGGCTGATACGAGCGGAGCATGAACCCGACCGGGTTCGCCTCCATCTGCCGACGGAACTCGCTCTGCACCTCGAGCACTTCGGCCGGGCAGGCACCGAACGCTCCGTGGTTCAGATGCACGGTGTCGGGGTCGAGCGTCCACGTCGCCATCGCCCGAGGGTAGGTCGCCGCTCGAATCGCTGCGCCGCGCACTCCGGGGTGATGCGAACATGACGAGATGGGGGAGCAGCAGACCGTCGACATCGCCCTGGCGAACAACGACCGCGTGACGCTGCGCGTCGGTGACACGTTCCTGAAGATCGATGCCGATCACGAACGTTCAGCGAAGGAAGCCGAAGCCATCGCCCTCGCACCGGTCGCGACGCCCGAGGTCCGTTGGCATCGATCGCCTGTGCTGGCCCTCGCTGCGCTCCCGGGAAGGCCGCTGGACCGCCTCGGCAAGCCGTCTGTTGCGTCGCCGGCGGCATGGGCGGCGGTCGGCGCCGAGGTGCGTCGACTGCACGATGCGCCGTTGCCGCCCTGGCCGGACGAGAGCGCCGGGGAACGGGAGGCCAAGCTCGAACGCGAGTGTGCGTGGCTCGCCGAGCAAGGCGTGCTCGACGGAGAAGCCCTGCAGCGCAACCGCGAGCGGGCCGACCTCGTGCTCGAACCGGTGTCGCCGTCGTTCATCCACGGCGACCTGCACCTCGAACACGTCTTCGTCGACGGCGACGAGGTCACCGGCTTCATCGACTGGTCCGAAGCCCGTCGAGGTGATCCGGCGTACGACCTCGCGTCGCTCACGGTCGGTCATCCAGAGCGGCTCGACGATCTGTTGTCGGGCTACGGCGACGACGTCGATCGCGATCGCATCCGTGGCTGGTGGTCGTTCCGCTGCCTGGGTGCCGTCCGTTGGCTCACCGAGAACGGCTACGGCGAACCCGACGACCTCCCCGAGGTGGGAGTGCTTCGATCGGTACGGTGACCGACATGAGCACTCCTGATCTGGCCGAAGTCGTTCGCTCGCTCGGTGGGTTGATCGACGACTGGGTGGCGTTCCAGCGGTGGTATCGGCAGGTGCCCGGGATCGCGGTCGGCATCGGTGTCGGTGACGAGGTGGTGTTCACGACCGGTCACGGTCTCGCCGACGTCGATCGAGGTCTGCCGGCCACGCCGACCACTCGATTCCGGATCGCGTCGCACTCGAAGGTGTTCACGACGACCGCGATCATGCAGCTGGTCGAGCAGGGACGACTCCGTCTGGACGACCGAGTCGCCGAGCATCTCGACTGGTTCGGACCCGACGGTGACGACCCCGAGGACGAGCGAGGCCACATCACCATCCGCCAGCTGCTGACCCACTCGTCCGGTCTGACCCGCGACGGCACGACCACCCACTGGCACACCGGCGAGTTCCCCTCGCTCGACGAGCTCAAGGGCAGCGTCGCCGACATGCCCGTCTACGGCACGGTCGAACACCTGAAGTACTCGAACATCGCGTTCACCCTCGCCGGGCAGATCATCGAGGCCGTCACCGGTCGCTCGTACGAGGAACACCTGACCGAGACGATCGTCGAACCGCTGGGTCTCACCTCCACTACACCCGACCTTCCCAACGACCTGTCGGACCACGCCGTCGGCTACCCCCGATGGCTGCCGGATCGCGAGCGTCCGCCGTTCGCACACGCCGAAGCCGGTGCCATGAACAGTGCCACCGGGTTCTCGTCGAACGTCGTCGACCTGCTCCGTTGGTATCGGGCCCACGTGCCCGGCGCCGACGAGTTGCTCCACGACCGCTCCAAGCGCGAGATGCAGCGGGTGCAGTTCGAGGAGAAGTCGGTTCGCTGGGGCCTCGGCTTCATGATCGCACCGCACGGCAAGCGGCAGTTCGTGACCCACGGCGGCGGCTACCCGGGCTTCATCACCTACTCCGGCGTCGAGGCGGCGACGGGCCTGTCGATCGTCGTACTGACCAACGCGGCCGACGGACCGGCGCGACCCTTGTTCGACGGCATCGTCCGTCTGATCGACTTGGCGGTGAGCGGCAAGTTCGAGGGCGACGCCTCCTTCGACGCCGACACCGCCGACGACCTCACCGGTTTCTACGAGCACGTCTGGGGTGTCGAGCAGGTCGCGAGGGTCGGATCGAAGCTGGTGATGCTCGATCCGGTACAGGCCGACCCGCTGCTCGCTCTGTCGGTGCTCGAGCACGTCGACGGCTGGACGTTCCGCCAGCCGAGCACGCATGCGATGGCTGCCCCGGGGGAGCTGCTCTCGTTCGAACCCGGTTCGCCACCGACGCTCGTCAGCGCCACCACCATGCGGGTGCAGCGAGCCGACGACCTGCTCAGCTGACGTCGAACAGCACTTGTGACGCGGCGTCGAACTCGTCCCAGTCGACGATGAGGCCGAGTCCCGGAGCCGTCGGCGCAACGGCGTGACCAGCCTCGTCCACAGTGATGCGTTCGACGCCGGGGACGTCGAAGTCGGCACGTGGCACCGGCACCTCGAACCAGTCGGTCGCCGACAACGCCAACGACGCCTGGAAGTTCGCGATGGTCGACATCGAGCTGCCCCACGACTGCAGCTCTGTCTTCAGGCCGTGTCGGTCGGCGAGCGCGGCGATCCGCAGCAGTGGGGTGATGCCGCCGCACGCCGCGGCGTCGGTGCGTACCCGGCTCCAGGGCTCGGCCGTCAGTGCGTTCGCGAGGTCCTGCTCGTCGGCGACGGTGAGGCCCGCCGGGAGGACGTCGACGTCGACACGGCGGCGGAGCTCGGCATACCCGGCCAGGTCACGATCGGCGAGGGGTGCCTCGAGCCACACGAAGCCCGCATCGGCAGCGGCGCTGCCGACAGCGGTCGCCTGCTCGAGGTCGTAGGCGCACTCGGCATCGAACATGAACCGGAAGCCGCGTGGCCCGAACGTCTGGTGGATCACCCGGATCAGCTCGATGTCGGGCTCCGGCACCGACTTGTAGTGGAACTTGAACGTGGAGAAGCCGTCGTCGGCGAGGCGTTCGATCAGGTCGATGTTCGCCTGCGGGTCCTCCAACACCGGGATGCTCGCGTAGGCGGGAAGGCGGTCGGCTGCAGCGCCGAGGTGCCGGTGGAGCGGCACTCCTGCTCGTTGCGCAGCGAGATCCCACAGCGCCATGTCGATCGCCGCGATCGACGGGTTGGTCACGTAGGGCTTGCGCCACGACATCCACTCCCAGAGCTCGTCGATCTGCGAGGCGTCCCGGCCGAGCAGGCCCGGGAGCATCGGCTTGGTGCCGTGCGCCACCGAGAGATCGATGTCGTGCTCCACGCACGAACACGCGGCGCCCCAGCCCTGCAAGCCGTCGCTGGTGTCGATGCGCACGACCGTGTCCGTGTTGAGCATCGACGGCATCAGCGCCGACCACGAGTACTCGTCGGAACCGAAGGCGACGGCGCTCACACGGAGTCGTCGGATGGTGGTCATGGCGGCTCCGTCAACTGGTCGGCGCGAGGTGATCGAACGCTGCTGAAGTCGCCGGCACCCTACGCAACACACGAGCCGACGTAGGACACACGCCTAGGGTCGTGGCACGGAGCCCGCGACCCAGAAGGCACG
>JAHDHM010000431.1 GCA_020631315.1 Acidimicrobiales bacterium | reverse complement strand
CGCGGTTCGGACGCTGGCTCTGTCGTGCTGGTGGTGGAGTCGGGCGCAGGTCGCGTGGTGCTCGTGCTGGGGTTGGATCCGCGTGACGCCGACTGCGGGTCACCGTCGCTGCAGGCCGCCAGGAGCCCGGCCCCTGCGACGCCGACACCCCCGGCCAGGAACCGTCGCCGATCGATGCCGGCACGGCGCCCGGTGTCGGGCCGCGTGCGCGGGCTGTGCTGAGAGCGGGGACCTTCCATGGCCGCCAACCTCGGCGGTCAAGCTGACGCCGGCTTCAACGTTTCCGTGAGGTTTGCTGGAGATCGCCAATCACGGCTCATCCAGGAAATCTCCAGGTTCGGGTCAGCGAACGTCGAGGTTTCGATGCAAACCTCTGCGGATGGCCGACCTGATGCGAGATGCCAAGGTGCTCGTGGTCGACGACGAGGAGAACATCTCGTTCCTGGTCGCGTCTGCGTTGGGCGTCGAAGGGTGTGAGGTCGCCACGGCGGCGACCGGTGCCGAGGCGCTGGCCGAGGCCACCAGGTTCGATCCGGACGTCATCGTTCTCGACGTCATGCTCGGCGACATCGACGGCTTCGAGGTGCTCCGGCGCCTGCGTTCCGACGGCGTTGGTGCGCCGGTGCTGTTCCTCACCGCTCGCAGCGAGACGTCGGATCGGGTGCGTGGTCTCACTGCCGGCGGTGACGACTACATCGTCAAGCCGTTCGCCCTCGAGGAACTGATGGCTCGGGTGCACGTCGCCCTCCGTAGGTCTCAGGACGGTGGGACGTCGGCGACGCGCCTCCAGGTCGGCGATCTCGTGCTCGACGACGCTGCGCATCGGGTCTGGCGGGGCGCCGACGAGGTGATGCTGTCGGCCACCGAGTTCAAGCTCCTGCGATGTCTGATGTCGAACGCCGGTCGGGTCGTGAGCCGCGGCCAGATCCTCGACCACGTGTGGCACTACGACTTCGACGGCGAGTCGACGATCATCGAGTCGTTCATCAGCAACGTGCGCAAGAAGGTCGACCTGGGTGACCCGAAGCTGATCCACACGGTGCGAGGGATCGGCTACGTCATCAGAGAGCCGTCGTGACACTGCGGGCGTGGTTGCTCGCCGCCGTGCTCGGCATCCTCGTGGTGCTCGGGCTCTCGGGGGTGGTGATCACGGTCACCCAGTCCCGGCAGCTGTACGGCCAGCTCGACCGCCGGCTCGAGGCAGTGGCCGACGCTGCGTCACGGGCTGGTGATCAGCCGGTGGTCGAGCCCGGTGAGCGCGCTGGCCCGGCGTCGTTCGGGTCGGGCTTCATCGGGGCGGTGCAGCCGGACGGGACCCTGCTGCCGCTCGTGCAGCCGTTGAACGACACGGACCTGCGTCCTGACCATGTCGCTGGCCGCCGCTACGACGAGCCGACCACCATCGGGACCGACGCCGGAGACGCCAGCAGGGTCCGGGCCCTCACCTTCGACGTCGGGGACCGGCTCTTCCTGGTGGCCTTGCCGACCACCGATGTCGACGAGTCGCTCCGGACGCTCATCGTCACCCAGATCGCGACCGGGGCACTCGTGATCGTGGTGCTGGCGCTGTTCTCCTGGTGGATGATCCGGAACGGGCTTCGGCCGATCCGGAAGATGACCGAGTCGGCCGACGCGATTGCCGCGGGTGCCGTTGACCGTCGAGTGGAGCAGCCTCCGGGGCGCACAGAGGCAGCCCGGCTGGGGCGAGCGCTCAACCACATGATCGACACGACCCAGAATGCCGAGGCACAGCAACGGCGCTTCGTCGCCGACGTGAGTCACGAACTGCGCACCCCGCTGACGACCTTGCAGGGCTACACCGCCCTGTACGAGCAGGGATCGCTGTCGGAGCCTGGGGCCCTCGACGACGCCATGCGCCGCATCAACGACGAAGCCGGCCGGATGCGACGCGTGGTCGAACAGCTCCTCACCCTCGCCCACCTCGACGAGCGCCACCCGCTCGAGGCGACCATGGTCGACGTGGGACGGGTCCTCGCCGATCTCGCGTCAGACATCCGGGCGATCCAACCGGAGCGCAACGTCGAGGTGGATGCCGCCAACGACCTGACGATCGAGGCCGATCGTGACCAGATCATCCAGGCGTTGACGGCGATCACCGCCAACGCGCTCAGGTACACACCGACCGACACGCCGCTCGTCGTTCGCGCTTCGGCCAGGGACCGCAGCGTTCGACTCGAGATCGAGGACCACGGCCCCGGAATCGCACCGGCCGATGCCAACCGCCTGTTCGAACGCTTCTACCGGGTTGACGGGAGCCGCAATCGGACGACGGGCGGCAACGGCCTCGGTCTGGCGATCGTCGCCTCCATCGTCAGCGCGCACAACGGAACCCACGGCGTCTCGGAGACTCCCGGAGGCGGTGCCACCTTCTGGATGGAGATCCCCGGGGAGCCGAACCCGGAGCCGGCAGCCATGGCGTGGTGACGCGGACCACATCGCGACAGGTCGTTCGCTCGTGGGCACGATCGGTCGCGTCAGGTGGGTTTGTCGCGTTCGATCAGTTGCAGGAAGTGCGGCAGGGGAGTCCATGTGACCGCCGGGCGCGTCGCCGAAGTGGACGTGGTGGTTGGAGCCGGCCAGGCGGCCCCCGGTCTCGCCGTCCACGGATCGAGTGGTTCTCGGCGTGTCCGAGCTCGGCCAATCGAACCTGGCCGATCGCGACTTGCTCCCCCACGACGATCCGGTTCGAGTGCTGCGAACCGAGTCGGGCCCATTTGTCAGGATCTGGTCAGGCCGGTCTGGGGTTCACGACGCCCCCCGTACCGTCGAAGCAGTCGCCGGCGTGATGGGGGCCCAGGTGAAGGTTCGTTCTGTTCTCAAGTGGGTCGTGGCGGGGTTGGCGGCCGTGCTGTTGGCGACGGCGTGTGTCCCGCGCGACACGAGCCAGATCGTGCTCGACGAAGAGCGGACCTACAACAACTTCGGGCTCAGCTGGGAGCTC
>JAHDHM010000022.1:16489-18791 GCA_020631315.1 Acidimicrobiales bacterium | reverse complement strand
ATCCGCTTGAGGTCCTTCTCGTTGATGCAGCGATCAACGGCGTCCTGGAGGGTGATGGCACCGCGCTTGACCAGGCGGGCCAGGGACTGGTCCATGGTCTGCATGCCGAACTGACCGCCCGACTGCAGCGCTGAGTAGATCTGGTGCGTCTTGCCCTCACGGATGAGGTTTCGGATGGCGGGGGTGACGACCATGACCTCGGAGGCGACCGCACGGCCGGGGCCGTCGGCCTTGGGCACGAGCTGCTGGGTGACGACGCCCATGAGCGACGAGGCGAGCTGCACTCGGACCTGTGCCTGCTGGTGGGCAGGGAACACGTCGATGATGCGGTCGACGGCCTGTGGCGCGTCCTGGGTGTGGAGGGTGCCGAACACGAGGTGGCCGGTCTCAGCTGCGGTCAGCGCCGTGTGGATGGTCTCGAGGTCTCGCATCTCGCCCACGAGAATGACGTCAGGGTCCTGACGCAGCACGTGCTTCAGCGCCATCGAGAACGAGTGGGTGTCCTCGCCGATCTCGCGCTGGTTCACGATCGACTTCTTGTGCGGGTGGATGAACTCGATCGGGTCCTCGACGGTCATGATGTGACCGGCGCGAGTCGAGTTCACGATGTCGATCACCGACGCGAGGGTGGTCGACTTGCCCGAACCGGTCGGGCCGGTGACGAGCACCATGCCGCGGTGCAGTTCGGTGAACTGCATGATCGAGTCCGGCAGGCCCAGGTTCTGCAGCGGCACGATCGTGTCGGGGATGGTTCGCATGACGGCGCCGACGGCGTTGCGCTGCTGGAACACGTTCACACGGAAGCGGCCCTTGCCGGGGATCGAGTGGGACGTGTCGAGTTCGAGGTCCTGTTCGAACTTCTCACGCTGCTTCTGGGTGAGCACGTCGTACATCAGGCGCCGGATCTCCGACGGGTTGAGCACGGGGAACTCGGTGAGCTGTTTCATCTCACCGGACACGCGAACGGCCGGGTGGAGGCCGACGGAGAGGTGGAGGTCGGAGCCGCCCAGGTCGATGACGCGGTCGAGCATCTCGTTGAGGTGGGTGTCGGTGATGACGTCGCCCTTGGGCTCGGCGCCGTACATGCGGTCAAGCAGCTGAGCGATCTCGCTGCGGACGGCGAGACAGCCCTTGATCGGGCCGTCCACGCAGGACGAGACGGCCGCGACGGCGGCGTCGTCCGACGGGTTCTCCATGGCGACGACGTACTCGTCGCCGATCTTGTCGATCACCGCAGCGCCGTGCTGGCGGGCGATGTCAGCGGGCAACATGCCCTCGAGGTCGGGGCGCACGGCGTGCACCGCGAGATCGGCGAACGGCACGCCGACCTGCTGGGCGACCGCTGCGATCATGTCCTTCTCGGCGACGATGCCTTCCTGGACGAGCAGTGCTGCGATGGGGGTTCCCTCACGCGATTCGCGGTCGAGCACGAGCTCGAGAACGTCGCGGGAGAGGACCTTGCGCTCGATGAGCAGTTCGCCGAGTTGGCGCGATGACGTCTGGACCATGGCTGCCCTGTCGGCGGCCGCAGCCGTCGCGTAAGGCTCAGCCGCCCGTCACACGTCGAAGATCAGCGTCGGGCCAGCTCGGCTTCGGCGGCGGCACGCATCTCGGCCACCGGTGCGGTGTGGCCGGTCCAGAGTTCGAACTGGATCGCTGCCTGGTGGAGCAACATCCCGAGGCCGTTCATCGTGCGAGCACCACGCCCGGCCGCAGCCTCGAGGAGCGGCGTCGTCGGCGGGTGGTAGATCAGATCGGCGACGACGTGTCGAGGCTCGATCAGCTCCGCCGGTACCGGGAGACTCGCATCGTCGCCCATACCTGCAGGAGTGCTGTTGACGATGACGTCGGCGGCGGCCACGTCGTCGAGCGACCCCACACGGCCGACGTCCCCTGCGAGTTCGGCCGCGACCACGGCCCGCTCATGCGTTCGGTTGACCACGGCGACATCGGCGGCACCCGCAGCTGCGAGGGCACGGATCACGGCACGGGCCGCTCCCCCGGCCCCGACCACGACGAACCGCCGATCGGCCGGTGTGATCCCGAGCTCTCCGACGAGGGAGCGTACGAAGCCCTCGCCGTCGGTGTTCTCCCCAACGAGCTGATCGCCGTCTCGGCGCACGCAGTTCACGGCGTGGAGCGCTGCTGCGGCAGCCGAGCAGCGATCGACGGCATCGGCCACCGCTTCCTTGTGCGGCATCGTGACCGAGAGGCCGCCGATGTCCATGCGCCGCATGGCGTCGAGCGCCGCCGCTGCGTCGCCCTCGGCAACGGGCAACGCGACGTAGACCCAGTCGAGACC
>JAHDHM010000022.1:0-16479 GCA_020631315.1 Acidimicrobiales bacterium | reverse complement strand
GAACGCAGCGTTGAGCAACGCCGGCGACAGCGAGTGCCGAACCGGATCACCGATGACTGCGGCGAGACGGGTCCTTCCCGAGACGGGGATCACTGCCGGTTGCTCACTCCGCCGGGCCACAGCCCAAGTCGAGCTCGAAGCAGATCTGCTTGTTCTCGAGGAACTCCTCGTAGCTCTCGCTGAACGAGTGGGTGCCGTCCGGGTCGGTGAGCACGTAGTACAGCCACTCCCCGCTCTCGGGGTTGAGCGCAGCGTCGATCGACTTCTCGCCGGGCGAGGCGATCGGCGTCGGCGGGAGCCCCTGCACGAGGCGAGTGTTGTACGGACCCTCGGTCTCCAGCTCGGAGACGGTCAGCACGTTGTCACCGGTGGCGTAGACGATGGTCGCATCGATGCCGAGCGGGATGCCCTGAGCCAGGCGGTTGTAGATCACCCGGGCGATCTTGGGGCGATCCTCGTCGACCTTGGCCTCTTCCTCGATGAGGCTGGCGATGATCATCACCTCGTACGGGGTGACGCCGACACGGCTCTCGGCGCTGCCGATGCCGAGCCGGTCGCCGACCCGGTTGGTGGTGTCGACCAGCTGGCGGATGAGGTCGTCGGCGGTCGAACCGGTCAGCAGCGAATACGTCTCGGGGAACAGCATCCCCTCGAAACGCTCGTACTCTGGCGCGAGGTCCGACGCCGGGCCGTAGTCGAGCGTGTACTGCCCGGACCGGAGCTGGCGAAGGAAGTCCGAACCGTCGAACTGCAGCCCGTCGGCCGCGTCGATGCGGTCGGCGATCTGTTGGACGGTCAGCCCCTCGGGCAACGTGATCGACAGTGTCGGGGCCTGAGCGACACGAGCAGGACCGTCGCGCAGGACGTCGATGACCTCCCAGACCGCGGAGTTCTCCTGGAACTCGAACTCGCCGGCCTGGAACTCCGCGCCGCCCTTGAGCCGGACGTACCACTGGTACGCGACCGCCGATTCGATCACGCCGAGTTCCTCGAGCCGGTCGGAGATCGACGCCGAGGTGTCGCCGCGCTGGAGCGTCACGAGCACCGTCTCGCCTGGGTCGCCGTCGGGATCGAACTGGGCGCGGCCCCAGTTGTAGGCCGACCATCCGCCCCAGAACACGACGGCCACGAGGGCCAGCACCACGATCAGTGCGAGGTAGCCGCCCCGATCGCCGCGTACGTACACGTTCTCGTAGTCCCAGTGCTCTCGTTCGCGGGGGCCCTTCGGCCTCGGCGCAACCGGAGGCTGGGGCGGCAGCGGTGTCGACGTGCTCACCGGTCCATTGTCGCTGATCGGCCACCACGATCATCGTCATGCCGGGCGTCGTCGCGGTCGCGTCGACCGTCGAGCCAGTCCTGCAGCATGACGGCCGCAGCGACCTTGTCGATGACCTTGCGGCGGGCCTTGCCGTCGAGATCGGCTTCCATCAAGGCCCGCTCCGCGGTGACGGTGGTGAACCGCTCGTCGTGCACGACCACGGGGACGCCCAGGCGCCGGCCGAGCTCGGTGGCCTCGGCCTCGTACTTGCGGGCCTGAGGTCCGAGCGAACCGTCGAGCGACCGCGGCAACCCGACCACGACGATCTCGGCCTCGGCCTCCTCGACGAGCAGTCGGAGCTTGCGATGGTCGCCCTGTCGGTCCTTGGTCCGCTCGACGGTGTCGTACGGGGTCGCCAAGGTGCCCTCGGAGTTCGAGAGCGCAACACCGATGCGTTTCGAGCCGAGATCGATCCCGACGGCGCGGACCATCAGCTGCCGGCGATTCCCGCGGCCGCACGGGCCTGGTCGAGCGCGTCGTCGATACCGTCGACGTTCTTGCCGCCGGCGACGATGAGCGGCGGATCACCGCGGCGACCGAAGCCACCCTGCACGGTCTTGGCCGCGTCGTCGATGAGGTCGGCGGCGATGAAACGACCGTCGGGCACGACGGCCGAGATGAGCACCACGCCGCCCTTCTCGCCCTGACCGGCGAGCACGACGGCGTCGACACCTTCGGCGTCGCGAGCCGCGGCAGCCATGTCCCGCAGGGTGTCGCGGTCGAGGCCATCGACACGAGCGACGATCACACCATCGACGGCCTGGCTGACGAGGTCGCTCGCCTTGCCGGCGGCCGCCTGCTGCTGCAGCGACTTGATCTCCTTCTGGAGCGACTTGGTCTCGTCGAGCTTGCGACGGACCACCTCACCGAGCTGCTCGGGCGAGGTCGCCAGCAGGTCGGCCAGGTCGCGCAGGATGTCCTCGTCGGCGCGGAGGCGCTCGACCGTGGCCTGCCCGGTGACGGCCTCGACACGGCGCAGGTTCGAACCGATGCTCGACTCCGACACGATGCGCAGGTGGCCGATGTCGCCCAGCGCCTTGACGTGCGTGCCGCCACAGAGCTCGATCGAGTTGTCACCGGCCTGGAGCACCCGGACGGTGTCGCCGTACTTGTCACCGAAGAACGCGATGGCGCCGGCCTCCTGGGCCTCCTCCATCGACGTCTCGTAGTGGTGGCAGTGCTGGTTGGCCAACACCTCGCCGTTCACGAGATCCTCGATCTCGGCGAGTTGTTCGGGCGTGACCGCCTCGAAGTGGCTGAAGTCGAAACGCAGCCGCTCCGGCTCGACCAGCGAACCGGCCTGCTGCACGTGCTCGCCGAGCACCTTGCGCAGCGCCCAGTGGAGGATGTGGGTGCCGGTGTGGTTGCGACGGATCGCAGCACGACGGTCCCAGTCGACGTCGGTCGCCGCCGTCTGACCCGGCGTGATCTCGCCGTCGATGGTGGCGACGTGGCGGTGCAGGCCCTGCACGGCGTGGGTGGTGTCGGTGACCGTGGCCGTACCCGTCTCGGTGGTGATGGTGCCGGTGTCGCCGACCTGGCCACCACCTTCGGCGTAGAAGGTGGTGCGGTCGAGGAAGATTTCGACCTGTGGCGAACCGTCGACGAGGACCGGCTGGCCCTCCTTGTCGTTGATCGGCAGCACGGCCAGGACGCGACCCTCGGTCGAGGCACGGTCGCGGTCGAACTCGGTGAGGCCGAACTGCTCGAGCAGCTCGCGGTAGGCCTCGGAACCACCACCGACGTTCTTCGACTGTGCGGCGCGGGCCCGCTCCTGCTGGTCGGTCATGGCCGAGTCGAAACCGGCACGATCGAGCTCGACGCCACGCTCGCGCAGGATCTCCTCGGTCAGCTCGACCGGGAAGCCGTAGGTGTCGTGCAGCTGGAACGCGACCGAGCCCGGCAGCGGCTCGCCCTCGCCGATGTCGGCGAGCGCACGATCGAGGATGTCGGAGCCGGTCGCGAGGGTCTTGCGGAACCGCTCCTCCTCGCGACGCACGACGTCGGTGATGAAGCCCTGGTTGGCGACGATGTCGGGATAGGCGTCGCCCATCGTCTCGACGACCGCAGCGACCAACTGCGGCATGACCGCGTCCTCGACACCGAGCACCCACGCATGGCGCACGGCACGGCGGATGATGCGGCGCAGCACGTAGCCGCGGTCCTCGTTCGACGGAAACACACCGTCGGAGATGAGGAACGTGGTGGTGCGGGCGTGATCGGCGAAGATCCGCAGCGACACGTCGAGCTCGGGATCGGTGCCGCGCTGCACGCCGGTGATGCCCTCAGCGGCCGTCAGCAGCGAATCGAACGTGTCGATGTCCCAGGCCGTCTCGACGCCCTGGAGGATCGTCAGGATCCGCTCGAGACCGGCACCGGTGTCGATACCGGTGGCCGGCAGATCGTTCAACTCACCCGACGCGTCGCGGGCGAACTGCATGAACACGAGGTTCCAGATCTCGACGAAGCGCTCCTCGCCGCCGTGGGCAGGGCCGCCGTCCTCACCGTGCTCGGGACCGAGGTCGTAGAAGATCTCGCTGCACGGACCACACGGACCGGTGTCACCAGCGGCCCACCAGTTGTCCTTGTCGAGACGCTGGATGCGATCGGCGGGGATGCCGACCTTCGTCTTCCAGATCTCCTCGGCGTCGTCGTCGCTGACGTGGACCGTGATCCACAGACGATCCGGGTCGAGGCCCAACACCTCGGTGACGAACTCCCAGGCCCACGGAATGGCGTCGGGCTTGAAGTAGTCGCCGAAGCTGAAGTTGCCCATCATCTCGAAGAACGTGAAATGACGGTTCGTGCGACCGATGTCGTCGAGATCGTTGTGCTTGCCACCGGCTCGCACACACTTCTGGATGGTCGCCATCCGCTTCGTCGGCGGCACCTCCTCACCGAGGAAGTACGGCATGAACGGCACCATGCCCGCGACCGTGAACAGCAGGGTCGGCTCGTGGGGAATGAGGCTCGCCGACGCCCGGACCTGATGCTCTCGCTCAGCCCAGAAGTCGGTGAACGCCTTGCGCAACTCGGCACTGTTCATAGCGGGCGATCCTACCGTGCGGCACCCACCCTCCTCCGAGGAGTTCGCTGTGCTGGTCCCATCGCCGCGACGCTGGAGCTAACGACTTCTGAGTTCTCGCTCTTTGTCCGCCATGGCGGCGCGGCCCTCGTCGAGGGCGGCCTTCACACCGGTGCCCGCAGCACGCGCTCGGTCCGCGAGTCGGTTGCGCACCTCTTCGGGGGCGTAGCGATCGACGACCGCCTTCACCCGGCGGTTCGTGTACGACCAGCCCGACGCGCCGAGCACGGCCCCGAAGCCCATCCACACGAGACGTTTGATCACTTCGCCGACCTCCGAAGAAGACCTCGGGCCACTCCCCTGACACCCGACATCGCCGCACGCGTCTTGATCGCCGGTGTCGTCACCGTCGCGTTCGCGACCCGGCTCGCTGACTCGACCGTGCCCGACAGCGTCTCGGCCGTGCCGAGCACCGAGTCGAGGCGGTCGAGATCACCGTCGGCCCGGTCCACGGTGTCTCGAAGATCGATCACCGCCGGCACGGCCTCGTCGAGCAACGCCCGTGCAGCGTCACGCAGGTCGACCAACGTGCGCTGCAGGCTCACGAGCACCATCACCAGCGCGGTGACAGCGGCCACGGCAGCGATCGTGACGACGACGGCGGCGAGGTCGGCGGCGGACATGTCCCGAGAGGCTACTGGCCCCTCAGCTGCTCTCGTCCAGAGCTGTGTCGTCCACCGGCCCTGCCGGTGATGTGTCGTCCACCGGCTCGACCGGTGAGGTGCCCCGGTTCGCCAGGCGCCGGCGCACCTCGCCCTCGAAGCCATGGGGCGACGGGTCGTAGTACGTCACCTCGGCGACCTCGGCCGGCCGGTACTGCTGCTCGACGTAGCCCGACTCGGCGTCGTGCGGATACTGGTACCCCTTGCCGTGTCCGAGCTTCGCAGCACCGGAGTAGTGGGCGTCGCGGAGATGCTTCGGCACCTCGCGACCCTTGCCGGCCTTCACGTCCGACATCGCCGACCACCAACCGACCGCGGTCCGGTTCGATTTCGGTGCCGTCGCCAGGTGGACGACCGCCTGCGCCAGGTTGTGGCCGGCTTCGGGCAGACCGACGAACTCGACGGCATGGGCCGCTGCGTTGGCCACGACCATGGCCATCGGGTCGGCCATGCCGATGTCCTCGCTGGCCAGGATCACCAGCCGCCGGGCGATGAAGCGGGCGTCCTCGCCGGCTTCGACCATGCGCGCCAGCCAGTAGAGCCCGGCGTCGGGGTCGCTCCCCCGGATGCTCTTGATGAAGGCGGACACGACGTCGTAGTGCTCGTCGGCGCCGTACTGCAGGGCTCGGCTGTCGAGCGCGTCCTCGGCGTGGTGCAGCTCGACACGTTCGACGCCATCGGACTGGGCGAGCACCATCGCCACTTCGAGGGCGGTCAGGGCCCTGCGGGCGTCGCCGTCGGCGCGCACTGCGAGATGATCGAGCGCATCGCGCTCTGCGGTCATCCCTTCGAGCCCGACGGCCTTCTCGAGCACCTGGACCACGTCGTCGGGTCCGAGGGCAGCCAGGCGGAACAGGTTCGACCTGCTCAACAACGGCGCGTTGACCTCGAAGTACGGATTCTCGGTGGTGGCGCCGATGAGCACGAGCAACCCGTCCTCGACCGACGGCAACAGCGCGTCCTGCTGGCTCTTGTTGAACCGGTGCACCTCGTCGAGGAACAGGATCGTGCCGACACCACGCTCCCCGAGCCGCTGCCGGGCACCGGCGATGACCTCACGAACGTCCTTCACCGAGGCGGACACCGCCGAGAGGGTCACGAACTCCTTCGAGGTGTGGCGGGCGATGAGCTTCGACAACGTCGTCTTGCCACAGCCGGGAGGGCCCCAGAGGATGATCGAGGTCAGCCGATCGGCCTCGATGAGCCGTCGAAGCGGTTTGCCCTGGCCGAGCAGGTGCCGCTGGCCCACGACGTCATCGAGCGAACGCGGCCGCAGGCGCGCCGCCAGCGGGGCGCGTTGGGCGATGCGGTCCTCGGCCGCCGAGGCGAACAGGTCGTCAGCCATGCCGCGGCAACCTATCGCCACTCAGCCGACGTCGGCGACGACTCCTGCGATCAGGTCGGCCAGCTCATCGGGCCGTTCGAGGGGCAGCATGTGCCCCGCCCCGTCCCACACCGTCATGGTCGCGTGCGGAACTCCCTCGACGATCTGACGAGCACGACGTCGTGGCGTCAGCCGGTCCCGTGTCCCCACTGCGACCGCGGTCGGCACCGTGATCGCGTCGAGGCGGTCGCGCAGGTCGAACTCGACAACGGCGTCGAAGTGCGCTGCGACCGACTGGCGAGGCGTGCCTCGGTACGCGTCGATCGTGGCGTCGACCGCCGCCGGGTCGGGGCGGCGGCCGAGCGTCTGGCGCACCAGGGGGCGACCGAGGCGGGTCGCCATGACCCGCTCGACCGTACGACTGCCCATCACCCGTCGGGCCACACCACGCGCCGGGCGCAGGCGGCCCGACACGAACTTCGCCGCGCTGGCGACGATGACGAGGCCAGCCACGCGACCGTCGCCAGTGCTGGTGCGGTGGGACGCGATCGCTCCGCCTTGGCTGTGTCCGACGAGCACGACCCGTCCCAGCTCGAGCTCGTCGAGCACCCGGTCGAGGTCTGCGCTCAGCGTCTCGATGAGGATCGGCTCGTCGCCGAGGGGAGATTCGCCGTGACCTCGATGGTCGATGACGACGACGTCATGGCCCTGCTCCACCAGCAGTCGAGCGGTGGCGTGCCAGAACTGACGGCGACCCGTCCAGCAGTGACAGAACACGACCGTCGGCGCTGACGCTGAACCCTGACCCCGGACGACGGTGCCGCGCAGCTCGATGTCGGGCGCGACCGACACGGCGAACGCCTCGCCTGCCAGCTCGACCTCGGGAGGATGGGTCGCCGGCGGACGCTCGGGTGCCACTCGTCGTGACAGGCGCCGACGCAACGACCGGCGGGCGCGCTGCAGCACGCCCGCCGTGTCGTCGGCAGATGAGGTCACTCCGGCGGCGGAAGGACGCGAAGGCCGAGTTCGTCGAGCTGGGCGTCGTCGATGGCCGTCGGCGCGTTGGTGAGCGGATCGGCGCCGGACTGGGTCTTCGGGTAGGCGATGACCTCGCGGATGTTCTCCTCACCCGACAGCAGTGCGATCACGCGGTCCATGCCGAACGCGAAACCGGCGTGCGGCGGCGGGCCGTAGCGGAACGCGTCGAGCAGGAAGCCGAACTTGCGCTGGGCTTCCTCCGGGCCGATCCCGAGCAGGTCGAAGATCTGCTGCTGGATGTCGCCACGGTGGATTCGGACCGAGCCCGAACCGAGCTCCCAGCCGTTCAGCACGAGGTCGTAGGCGTCGGACCGCACGTCGAGCAGGCGCTGCGGGTCGTCCTTGGCCTCCTCGAGCAGGTGGAGGTCGTCGGCGTGCGGCATGGTGAACGGATGGTGGGTCGAGACCGGGTTGCCGTTGTCGTCGACGTCCTCGAACAGCGGGAAGTCCACGACCCACAGGAAGTGCAGGCCGCCCTGGTTGACCGGCGGCCGACCGAGCTCCAGACGGAGCAGGCCGAGCACGTGCACGGTGCGGCGCCAGTCGTCGGCGACGAGGAAGCACACGTCGCCGGCTTCGGCGCCGAGGCGCTCGAGCACGCCGGCGATCTCGGACTCGGACATGAACTTGGCGACCGGCGAGGAGACCTCACCGTTCTCGCCGACCTTCATCCACACGAGACCCTTGGCGCCCCAGGACTTGGCCTTGTCGGTGAGCTGGTCGAGCTTGTTGCGTCCGAGGTCGTCGGCGACGCCCTTGGCGCAGATGCCCTTGATGCACGAGGCTTGGAACGCCTTGAAGTCCGTCTCGGAGAACAGGTCCGTGAGTTCGGCCAGCTCCATGCCGAAGCGGACGTCGGGCTTGTCCGAGCCGTAACGGTTCATGGCGTCGAGCCACGTCATCTCGGGGAAGTGCGTGGGGCGATCGCCGGTCAGTTCCTCCACTGCCGACGCCATCGCTTCGGAGATGGTCGCCCGCACGTCGGCGCCCGAGGCGAAGCTCATCTCCATGTCGAGCTGCACGAACTCGAACTGACGATCGGCACGCAGGTCCTCATCGCGAAGACAACGGGCGATCTGGTAGTAGCGATCGAGGCCGCCGACCATGCACAGCTGCTTGAACAGCTGCGGGCTCTGCGGCAGGGCGTAGAAGTTGCCGGGATGCAGACGGCTCGGCACCACGAAGTCGCGGGCACCCTCAGGGGTCGACGCGATGAGCATCGGCGTCTCGACCTCGACGAAGTTCTGGGCCTCCATCGCGCTGCGCACCGCGGAGTTGAACTTGGCACGTGTCCGCAGGTTCTTCTGCATCCGACTGTTGCGCAGGTCGAGGTAACGGTGGCGGATGCGGATGGTCTCGTCGACGTCGACGCGACCATCGATCTGGAACGGCGGCGGCTCGGAGGCCGACAGCACCTCGACGGTGGCTTCACCGATCTCGATCTGACCGGTGGCGAGGTTCTCGTTGACCGTCTCGTCGGGGCGGGCGCGCACGGTGCCGGTGATGGCCAGCACGTACTCGGAGCGGATGTCGTGGGCGTGGTCGACGACGCACTGGACGATGCCGGTGTGATCGCGGAGGTCGACGAACGCGAGGTGCTCGCCGTGCTCGCGACGCTTCGACACCCAGCCGCACACGGTCACGGTGCGGCCGATGTCGTCGGTGCCGAGCGTGCCGCAGTAGTCGGATCGCATGGTCATTGGGGTTCCTCGGTGGAGAGTTCTCAGGCGTGGAGATCGTGAATCGGGGCGGGGCGCGCTCGCCGACGGGACGCGTACGTCAAGTGTGGCGCAGGCGGGCAGCTGTCGGTGACTCAGGTGCCGAGCAGCGCGGCGACGCGAGCCACCAGCTGATTTCGCGGCACCGTCTGCTGTTCGGTGTCGCCCCGCAGATCGCGCAGCGTGGCCGTCGCGTTCGCGGCTTCCTCGTCGCCCACGATGACGGCCCAGTCGGCGCCCGAACGGTCGGCCGCCTTCATCTGAGCCCGCATCGAGCGGTGGTCGAAGGCACGGTCGGCGCTGATCCCGACGGTGCGCAGCTCGGCCGTGACGTCGCGAGCCGCATCGCCGCCGGTCACGTCGATGACGAACACCTGGGGTGCGGTCGTGGGACCGTCGAAGACGCCCTCGGCGTCGCACGCCATGATCGTGCGCTCGATCCCGAGCGCGAAACCGACACCGGGGGTGTCCGGTCCGCCGAGCTCCTCGACGAGGCCGTTGTAGCGGCCACCGCCGCCGAGGGCGTTCTGGGCGGTGTCGAGCGACGACGCCTGGAACTCGAACAACGTGTGCGTGTAGTAGTCGAGCCCGCGCACGAGCCGTGGTTCGATCGCGAAGTCGACGTTCAGCGCACCGAGACCGGCCTGAACGCGACCGAAGTGCTGCTGGGCGGCGTCGGTGAGGAAGTCGGCGACGTTCGGAGCATCCGCAGTGACGGCGCGGGTCGCCTCGCGCTTGGAGTCGAGCACCCGCAGCGGATGCTCCTCGACCTTGGCCCGATCGGCCTCGTCGACGTCGGCGATCCGGTCGCGCAGGTAGCCCTGCACCGCTGTGGCGTACCGCTGGCGGGTCTCCACATCGCCCATCGAGTTGATGACGAGCAGAACTCGGCGAAGGCCGAGGGACTTGAAGAACCGCTCGGCGAGCACGATGGCCTCGACGTCGACGTCGGCGTCATCAGAGCCGAGGATCTCGGCACCCAGCTGGTGGAACTGGCGGAGCCGGCCGGCCTGCGGGGCCTCGTAACGGAAGAACGGGCCTTCGTACCAGACCTTCCACGGTGGGGTCGGACGGTGCTGGACGTAGGAACGACACACCGACGCGGTGTTCTCCGGACGCAGCACCATGTGTCGGTCGCCCTTGTCGAAGAAGTCGTACATCTCCTTCTTGACGACGTCGGTGCCCTCGCCGATGCGCTGGAACACGCCGATGTCCTCGAAGATCGGCGTGGTCAGCTTGCCGAAGTTCGCCAGTCGGGCCTGATCGGCGAACTGATGGACCACCGCCTGCCAACGCGCGGAGACGCCGGGACCGACGTCATGGGTCCCGATGGGTGTCTGGAATCGCTGGCTCTTGCTCGACATGGCGCGGCCAATGGTACGCCGCCGACTGTCGGCTCCCGACCCCAATTGTCCGGCGTCGTCAGGGCGGCTTCGTCGGGCCGGCAGCAGTTCAGTCGCCGGCGCGGGCCGACGTCTCACGTTTGCCCGGGACGTGGCGCGACGCCTCGTACACCGACGGCACCCCGCGCACGGCTCGCAGCAGCGTGTCGAGGTGCGACGGGTCCATCAGCTCGAACTCGAACGTCATGGTCGAGACCTGATCGGACCCGGTGATCGTCGACGCGCTGAGGATGTTCACGTGACTGTCCGACAGCGCTCGGGACACGTCCTCGAGCAGGCGGCTGCGGTCGAGCGCACGGACCTGGATGGCCATCACGAACGAACCGTCGAACGCGTCGTCCCACTCGACGTCGACCAGACGACCACCCTGTGCACCTGCGAGACCGACGGCGTTCGCACAGTCCGTGCGGTGGACCGACACGCCTCGGCCACGGGTGACGAACCCGAGGATCTCGTCGCCGGGTACCGGGTTGCAGCAGCGGGCGACGCGCACCATCACGTCGTCGAGGCCCTCGACGTGCACACCCGCCTCGCGTCGACGGCGTGAGGTCCGGTTCTGGATCGCCGGTGCCGCGACCTGCTCTTCCTTGGCTGCGCCGCGCAGCTCGCGCTCGAGGCGCTGGGCGACCGAGCGGGGCGACAGGTGGTTCTCGCCAATCGCCAGCAGCAGGGCGTCGTAGTCGCCGTAGCCGAGCGATTCCATGATCGTCGACATGGCCTGACCGTCGAGCGACGCCTTGATCGGCAGGCCCTGACGGCGAAGGGCCTCGGTCAGCTCCTCGCGACCGTTCTCGATGGCGTCCTCGCGACGCTCACGAGCGAACCACTGGCGGATCTTGTTGCGTGCACGCGGGGTGACCGCCATGTGGAGCCAGTCGCGGGACGGACCGGCGGTCTCGAGTTTCGACGTGAAGATCTCGACCGAGTCGCCGGACTCGAGCGCACGGTCGAGCGGCACCAACCTGCCGTTGACCTTCGCACCGATGGTCGCATGGCCGACATCGGTGTGGATCGAGTAGGCGAAGTCGATCGGCGTCGATTCGACCGGCAGCGTCATCACGTCGCCCTTGGGCGTGAAGATGAACACCTCGTCCTGGTCGAGGTCGATACGGAGGCTCTCCATGAACTCGTTCGGATCAACGGTCTCCTGCTGCCAGTCGACGATCCGGTCGAGCCACGGCATGTCGGCGTCCTTGCCGCCCGTGTCGCTCTTGTAGCGCCAGTGGGCTGCGACGCCGTACTCGGCACGCTGATGCTGCTCGACGGTGCGGATCTGCACCTCGACCGGCGTGCCGTTCGGACCCACCACCGTCGTGTGCAACGACTGGTAGAGGTTGAACTTCGGCATCGCGATGTAGTCCTTGAACCGGCCCTGGATCGGATGCCAGGTGCCGTGGACCAGACCGAGGACGGCGTAGCAGTCGCGGATCGACTCGACCACGACGCGGATCGCCACGAGATCGAAGATGTCGTCGAAGCTGCGTCCCTTGACGACCATCTTCTCGTAGATGGACCACAGGTGTTTCCCGCGACCGATCACCTCGGCCTCGATGCCCATGACATCGAGCTGACGACGGACCTCGTCGACGATGTCCTCGACGAACTGG
Organism: Acidimicrobiales bacterium; assembly: GCA_020631315.1. The sequence continues at coordinate 4,324 of JAHDHM010000022.1, read as the reverse complement.
TCCTGGGCCGGGGTGGCCGACGCCACGAGCTGGTCGATCTCGGCGTACCGCTTCGGATACAACGCCGCGAACGCGAGGTCTTCGAGGCGCTGGCGCATCTCCTGCATGCCGAGGCGATGCGCCAGCGGTGCGTAGATGTCGAGCGTCTCGCGAGCCTTCTGGGCCTGCTTCTCGGGCTTGAGCGCGGCGATCGTGGAGATGTTGTGGAGCCGGTCGGCGAGCTTGATGATGAGCACCCGCAGGTCGCGGGCGATGGCCACCAGCATCTTGCGCATGGTCGCGGCCTGTGCCGCTTCCTTGGTCTCGAAGCTGACCTGATCGAGCTTGGTGACGCCGTCGACGAGATGCGCCACCTCGTCGCCGAACGCGCCGGCGACGTCCTCGAGCGTCAGACCGGTGTCCTCGACCCCGTCGTGCAGCAGCGCCGCGGCGATCGTGACGTCGTCGAGGCCGAGCTCGGCGACGACCATGGCCACGGCGAGCGGGTGGAAGATGTAAGCCTCGCCGGACTTGCGACGCTGATCACCGTGAGCGGCAGCCGCGGTGGCATAGGCCCGGCGGATCAGCTCGGTGTCGTGACCCGGCCAACGCTGGAGGTACAGCTCCAGCAAGGGCCGCAGCTGGTCGAGTGGTGCCGACTCGCGACGCCACGGCAGGACACGCACGTTCATCGTGCTGTCCGATCGCTCACGTCAGTCGACCCCGCCATCCCCGCACCGTAGCGGGCGACAGCGAGGTCGTGCCGGACGCGAACCGCCTCGATCAGCGGACCCGGCCCTTCTTGCGGGGACGAGGCGCCTGACCACGGGTGTAGCGGGAGGCCATGAGCGCCTGGCGGGCGTCTTCGATGCTCGGGGCGGTCTCGCCACGGGCCTCGAGCTCGTCACGGCGGGCCCACTCCGGCTCGCGCTGCTTGAGCCACACGAGGACCGGTGCGGCGACGAACACCGAGCTGTAGGTACCGACGACGATGCCCACCAACAGGGCGACCGCGAACTCCTGCAGCGCGGCAGCGCCGAGGATCAGGGCACCCACGATGAGCATCGACAGGACCGGGATCGCCGACGTGATCGTCGTGTTGATCGAGCGCATGATGACCTGGTTCATCGACACGTTCATCAGCGACGGGTAGGTCGTCCGGGTCTTCTCCGAAGCGATCGTGTTCTCTCGCACCCGGTCGAACACGACGAGCGTGTCGTAGAGCGAGTAACCCATGATCGTCAGGAACGCGATGACCGTCGCCGGAGTGACGTCGAACTGGAAGATCGCGTAGACACCGACCGACACGATGATGTCGTGCGTCACGGCGACCAATGCAGCGACCGCCATCTTCCATTCGAACCGGACGGCGATGTAGCCGGCGATGATGACGAAGAACCAGAACAAGGCCGTGCGAGCCTCGCTGGTCACACGGTCACCCCACGACGGGCCGACCTCGGTGACGCTGAGGTCGTTGGCGGTCACACCGGCGACCTCGGCGAGGGCGTCGGTGAGTTGCTGCTGGACCTCGAAGTCCGTGGCCTCGGCCCGCACTCGGTAGATGTCCGTGCCGCCGGTGACCTGCTGGATGCGGCCGTCCTGACCGAACTCGGCCAGGGTCGACGAGATGTCATCCTCGGTCAGGCCTTCGGTGACCGGGATCTCCCAGACCACACCGCCTTCGAACTCGATGCCGAGGTTGAGACCACGGATCAGCAAGGCGAGGATGCCGATGACGATGATCGCACCGGAGACCATGACGACGCGACGTGCGGTCCCGACGAAGTCGACCCCGCCCTCACCGCGGTAGAGCTGACGAAGCGTGTTCACGAGGCCACCTCCGTGACGTCGCCGGGTAGTGAGGTGACACCGAGCCGTTCGGGTTTGTCCGCAGCGAAACGGCGGACCAGGAACACGACCATGGGCCGCATGAAGAAGTACGACACGACGATGTCGATGAGCGTCGCGAGGCCGAGGTAGAGGGCGAAGCCCTTCACCGCACCGATGGTGAGGAAGAACAGCACCGCCGCACCGATGAGCGAGGCGACGTCGGCCTTCACGATGGTGGAGAAGGCGCCGGAGAACGAGCCGTCGGCGGCCGCACGAACGGCACGTCCTCGGCGGATCTCTTCCTTGATGCGCTCGTAGTAGACGATGTTCGAGTCGACGGCGACACCGATCGACAAGATGATGCCGACCGCACCCGACAGGCTGAGCGCGAGGCCTCGGGTCTCACCGAGCCACGAGATCAGGAACCACAGGATCCCGGTCGAGACCATGAGGCTCAGGATCGCCACCACGCCGAGCAGGCGGTAGTAGGCGAGCATGAACAGGGCCACGAGTGCGAGGCCGACCAGACCGGCGACGATGCCGGCGTTCAGCGCGTCGTCGCCGAGCGTCGCCGAGACCTGCTGGACCGTCTGGGGCTCGAGCTCGACCGGCAGGGCACCGAAGCGCAGCGCCGTGGCGAGGTCCTCGGCCTCTTCCTGCTCGAAGTTGCCGGTGATCTGCGCCGACCCGTTGAAGTCGGTCTGCTGGATCGTCGGAGCAGACTCGACGATGCCGTCGAGCACGATGGCGACCGGCCGCTGGAAGTTGCGAGCGGCCAGCGCGTCGAACTCGTCGCTGCCTTCGTCGGTGAAGCTCAACGCGACGAGCCACTGGCCGGTGAAGGTGGCGTTGGCAGTGGCCACGATCTCGCCTGTGGCCTCGGCCGGGCCGAGCAGGTAGTACACGCCGTCGCCCTCGCGGCCGGGGAAGATCACGGACGCGTCGACGGTGTCGTCCTCGGGCTGGGTGACCATCTCGGCTTCGGTCGGGGCCGTGGACGGATCGAACTCGGTGGTCGTGGTGGTCTCGGGCGTCGTCGTGGTCGTCGCCTCGGGATCCTCTGCGGCCTCGTCGGCGGCCTCGTCGTCAGCCGCGGCGTCATCGTCGTCGGCCGGAGCCTCGGTCGTCGCCGTCGTGGTCTCGTCGCCCGTGTCGTCCGCAGGCGCGTCGTCGGTCGCGACGTCCTCGTCGACAGCGGCGTCGGCTGCATCGGGATCTTCAGCAACGTCAGGGTCGACCTCGGGCACCACGCCGTTCAGCAGGTCGCGGAGCGAGACCGCACTCGCCCTCTGCTGCGGGTCGGTGCCGTCGAAGATGTTCACCACCGGACGGAAGCGAAGCTCCGCGGTCTGGCCGACGAGGTCGAGGGCGCGCTGAGCGTCCTCGACGCCGGGCAGCTCGACGACGATCGTCTCGCCCTGCAGCGTGATGTCGGGCTCGGCCACACCGAGGGCGTCGACACGCTGCCGGATGATGTCGAGGGCCTGGTCGAGCGCCTCTTCGTCGCCGGCGCTGTCACCGGTGGCCTCGTAGGTGACGGCGACGCCGCCCTGGAGGTCGAGGCCGAGCAGCGGCGACCAACCGGCAGCCGCTGCACCGACGACCGCCGAGATCGTGATGACCACGGTGGCGACGAGTTGGATGATGTAGGGACGACGCACGAAGGTGCTCCCGGGGATTCGAATCAGAGGCGGGCCATGGGCCCGTTCGCAGTCACGAGGATGGCGCACTCGTGACGAACAGTCGTGTCATTGGACGGCGTCGCCAGCGCCGAAAGGGTCTGTCGGCCGACGGCGCGGCGGGGACAGCGCTACCGGTCAGAAGACTCAGCGAGCGTCGTCCGCGGCGTCAGACGGATCATCGGCGTCCACGCCTGCGTCGTCGGCTGCTTCGTCGGCGAGGTCGTCGTCGAAGGTGCCGTCGGCGTACTCGCCGTCCCACTTGTTGCGGATCTCGGCGATGGAACGGCGACGCATGATCACCTCGAGATCCTCGGAGAACGCGACCAGTACCTCGTCGGGACGCAGGCCGTTGCTGTCGTCCTCGGGGTCGTGGGTGTCCATGATCGTGACCACGAAGCCGCCCGCGGTGATGATCTCGTCGCCGATGTCGGCGGCCTGGACCAGGGCGAGCTGTTCACGCTGACGCTTCTGCTGCGGGCGGATGAGCAGCATCCACATCGCCAGGAAGGCGAGCGGGAGAACGAGGATTTCCATGCGAGGTACCTACCGGAAGGGGCCGAAGCCCGGTCGGATCAGCCCGAGAGGCTAGTCGGCGACATCACGACTGCGATGCGCTGCCTCGCCGGGGTGCTCGCTGTCGCCTCCGTCACGTCCAGTACTCCGTCACGTCCAGTACTCCGTCACGTCCAGTACGCCGTCACGTCCAGTACTCGGCGACCTCGGCCCGGATCTCGGACAGCGTGCCGTTCTCGATGGCGGTACGGGTCCGATCCACGAGGTCGAGCAGGTACCAGAGGTTGTGGAGCGTGAGGATGCGCGGACCCGTCGGCTCC